>PZPB01000088.1 GCA_003045865.1 Bacteroidota bacterium
ATCCACTTCCTTTCCAACCGAATTACAACTGAATTCCCTCTCCACCATCCACTTCTTTTTCAATCGAATTACAACCGAATTACATCTCCTCAATCCACTTCCTTTCCCACTGAATCACAACCGAATTCCAACCGAATTCCCTCTCCACCATCCACTTCCTTTCCCACTGAATTACAACCGAATTCCAACTGAATTCCCTCTCCTCAATCCACTTCCTTTCCTACAGAATTACAATTGAATCACAACCGAATTCCCTCTCCACCATCCACTTCCTTTCCTACTGAATTACAACCGAATTACATCTTTACAATCAAACAAACACCATCACCAACGTTAATACAATTCCAGCCAAGGCGAAATACATACCCTTTCTAAAAATAGGCATCGCCGGACTGTACATCCAAAAAGCCGAAAACACGAAGAACAGCAAAGAAACCCCAAAGAGAATATTGAGTATATACAACGGACTATCCGCGGTGGCTTTGTGCATGTGCTCCATTTTATCCAATAAAAAGGGCAGCTCCATTTTTCGTATCTCGGCTTGACCATTAAGTCGATTATAACTACCCCCTTTAAAAATAATTACATCCCCTTCTACTTTGGCTTCCCTAATTTTCGATTGTAAAAGCGAACCTAATTGTTCCGCTTCTAAATTGGGTTCTAATTGCTTTTCAATGATGATTTCATTTTTCAAAAAATCGGTATTTCTAAATACCATCAATATCCCACTTAGGGCATAAACCGCCATAATACCGGACAAAAAGAAACCGAGATAACGGTGGACAGTGCGAAATTTTAGCGATAAGGGCGTTTTACGTTTTGACATCTTAGATGATTTTATTAGGCGCAAGTTAGAATCTATTCGGCGCATAAAGACCAAATAATTCTTAAGAACTCCTAAAGGTTTGCAATGAAAAATAGCTTTCAAACCAAAGTTTGATGGAAAATAAAGGTATTAGTTTTCTAATTTTCGCTTTTGCTAATGTCTTCCATTTTTAGTTCATCATTGGCGGCCGCTTGATCAATCAGGACCTGCTCTTCTCGCGTGAAAATAACTCCTCCATCGCGACGCATTACCAAAGTTTCGGCCACCCGCTCCGAATTGCTTAGGTAAAAATACCAGATGGCTAATAGCAGCGCTTGAATGGTATAGATAAACCAAACACTAGTATCCCAAGAGGAGGTGATAAATTGCAAAATGAGGTGAAATAAACCAGTCATAATTGCCATAGTCAAAAGCTGAATTTTAAGCACTTTTAAGGCGCTACTTCTGCGTTTAAATAATAGGATAAGAGCATGGAGCGAGTAAATAAATAACAGTAATTGATATAATTTCTTACTAAACACGGTTAAAGCCATGGCCCCACTGGTTTTTTCACTAAACATGCCAATAAAACTCACCGCCTCTTGGCTAAAAGTAAAAATTTGGGCAAAAACAGAGAGCACCGTAAGCACCTGTAAAATGGTAAAGAGAAGTAACCAACCACCGATGGCCTTGCGCGGCTTTTGAACCCAAGAATCTGGAGCGGGATCAAATTTTGCTAATCGCTTAGAAAGTAACAGGTTAAAGATAAATGCCATCGCAATCATGATCAAAATATAGATCACTTGAAACAGTCCATGCTTTACCTCGCCTGCCCTAACCTCATCCCCTTCGCCATCTTCTGGTACTTTGAAAGATGAAAAACTTAATCCCTTAGGCTTACTGAGTTCGTAAGAAACTTGAGCCAGCATTTTATCGTGGTCGCGAACCAAGCGATTGTAATCTTCGGCCGCAAGCTCATTGGTTTTAGTTTCATAAACAATACGCACCACCACCTTGCGATCATTATCAAAGGCTTTTTCATTATAACTAAAACGGTATTCTTCCGCCTCAATTAAATCGGTATTTGGGTTTAAACCCCAAGATGAGGGTAAAATTAAAATTCGATTGTAAATAAAACGCTGCGGATAGGCTAGGTAAAGAGGCGCACTGCGATTTTTATCATCGCTGTAACTCAACATTGATCTTAACTGCGTATTCACAAAAGTGGCTCGCCAAGTATCCTCGTCTAAAACCCACAAACTGTCAATTTCGTAGCCTTCCTTTACTTTAATAATATTAGCCTCACGATCATCCTCAATCTCCAAAAGGCCAGTACTTTTAATATGCGGATAGGTAAAAGCGTAGTACTTTTCATAATCCTTGGTAATAACATCAATACTATTTCCAGCAAAGTACGAGCGCATATTATCGGCTTCAATTCCTTCAAAACTAGTCGTAACCTCTAATTTACTTGGTTCAGAAGCACCCGTTTCACCCACCGTAAACTCTTCGCTTATTTCTACCTTACCTTCATTTTTCTGCTTAATCGTATAAAGACTTCTGCTGCCATTAGCGATAATCAGCCCTTTCCCATAAGTGGGGAAACTCATCTCTAAAAACTGATTTCCCAGATTGCTAATCGTAGGATCTACAAAGGCGGTATCTCCTTCATAAGCGAGCACTACCACACAATGATTAAAGAAAAATGGCGAAACTTCTTCCTCTTTCAAACTAGCTCTCAAGTTGGTGTTTACTAGCATGGGCGCGGCCTCAACGCCAATACCTTTTAAGAGTCCTACCAAAAGTAAACTCTTGTCCTTACAGTCGCCGTAGCGACTTTCATATACCTCTACACTAGAATGAGGTTTAAAAGCATTAATACCGTTTTCAAAACCGAGGTAGCGTACATCATCTTGCACGAAACGACTTAAGCGCGTGATCTTCGCGGCTATACTTTCGTCCTTAGAAGTCATTTCTAAAGCTACGCTGCGCAAATACTCCGCCTCTTCCTTAGGGATGCTATACCAAGGCAAAAGTTTTTGATTTAATTTCTCCCAGCTGCGGTAGTTACTAATTACCACGCTTGGGCGACCATCATACCAAGAGGGCTCATTTTGATAATAATCGTACTGATTACTTTCCTCAATTACCCAACGCATTTCTGTTACATTACCAGTTCCTACTAACTTGGGAGAAGGGGCATCATTAGCCAAAAAATACTGCGGCATTTTATTGGTCGGGGCCAAGATGCGAAAGAGAGTAAGGCCAATCGTACTTGGCTTTTCAAAATACTCGCTCGCAAAATAATGACCTTTAAAAAGCGGGTTTATCCCCTTACGGGTGAAAGAATATTCTAAAATATCTCCCGGTCTAACATCATTTAGGTTAAATATAACCGCCAAGGTACTGTCGTATAAAAGACGATCTCTGCTGGATTCTTTGCGTATCTCTTTGGGAATTTGTTGATCTAAAACCGAAATCACCTCCTTAGCTCGATACACCACTATTTTATGAAAAAACAATTGCTCATAGGAGGGGTCATAACTCACCTCAATATTACTTAAGGTACTTACCGCCTCTGGTGTTTCTAGCTTAAATGCATAATGATAATAGTCTTCCTCAGTGGAGAAATTAATCTGCCTATCGTACAATAACCACTGAAAACCATCTATCTGCCACTCACTATTCTCCGCCGGAAAAGCTTGTTTAATTGCCCAGGCAGGACGAGCAGATTGATAATTTGTTTGTGCTTTTAAAAAGCCACTAAACAATAGAAAGGAAAGGCAAATCAACAGATTACGAAGCATAGCAAAAAATTTTCGCTGCAAGATAGGTCCTTAAGCCCTAAATTAAAATCTTGTTTTTGAGATATTATACACGAGAGCGAGAGCTTAAAGACCATAAGGCCAAAAAAGCGTTTCTTATTTAAAAAAAAGCAAGAAATACACGATACAGGGCTATTAAATAGAATCAAAAAATGAATCTGGCATAAGCCATATCTCAACCCAAGTTCGATCTAAAGCAGAAATCTGCGTTCTACCGCTACAAAGGGATTAATTATAGTCGCCCCATCCTAGATCAGAATTTGAAGGATCCATAGGCAATTACCGCCTTAAAAAAAGCATCTTGTGCATTTCGCTTTTCTGATTACCTTCGGTAGCCTCTTAAAAATGCCTATTTGAATAAATATATCTCCCTTTGGAGCGGACCACGTAATGTGTCTACTGCCCTGATGTATTCTTTTGCCCAAAGGTCTGATATCCGCGTGGTTGACGAACCCTTTTTCGGGGTTTTCCTAAATCGCTATCCCCATTTATACCGACCTTCGCGCGCTGAAGTAATGCGTAGTATGCCTCTTCAAGAAACTGAGGTTTTAGCACAATTACAGCAAAAAGAACAGCCCGCAGCAAGGCTCTTTCTTAAAAATATGGTCAACCACTGGCCCTTGGTTAATTGGGAGAAAAAGAAAGATTGGCAGCATGTTTTCCTTTTCAGAGATCCGCAACCCGTCATTGAAAGTTTTAGCAAACAAGTAGAAGAACCGCAACTTTTTGACCTTGGTTATGCCGAACAGTTAAATGCCATTATGGAACTAGAACAAGCGGAAATTCCCTTCTACCTCTTGCAATCGGAAGCGATCCTTAAAAACCCTAAAGCGGAACTTACTAAACTTTGTGAATTTTTAAATATTCCCTTTAAACCTGCCATGCTTTCTTGGCCCGCTCAGGCCAGAAGTGAAGATGGTCCCTGGGCCAAATACTGGTATCATAACGTGCATCAAAGCACTGGCTTTGCGCCTTACACCGAAAAAAAATATAATCTCTCTCCTCAATTTCAGGCTTTGGCTGATGAAGCCACAATGCATTATCAAAAAATTCTTTCCTACCTATGAGTAAATTAAACTTACCTGATCCTCGTAATGAGAACACCCTCGTTTATGTAAATGGGCTTGTTCCCCGCGCCGAAGCCAAAGTTTCGGTGCTCGATAGTGCCGTGCAAGGTGGCGATGCCGTTTGGGAAGGCCTGCGTATTTATAAGGGTAAAATATATCAATTAGAAGAGCATCTCGACCGCCTACTAAATTCGGCGCATATTCTCGCCTTCAAAAATATTCCCAGTCGTGAAGAAGTACGCAATGCCATTTTCGGCACCTTAAGAGCCAATGGCATGAGCGATGGAGTACATATTCGTCTCACCCTTACACGCGGACTAAAAAGCACCTCGGGAATGAACCCCGATTTAAATACTTTCGGCTGTACCCTTATCGTGCTGGCCGAGTACAAAGGTTTTGTTTACGGAGAAGATGGGCTCAATCTTATCACATCTTCCGTAAGGAGAAACCCACCCTATAGCCTCGATTCGAAAATTCACCACAATAATCTCCTGAATAATATACTCGCCAAAATTGAAGCCAATCACGCGCAAGCCGACGATGCCGTAATGCTCGACCAAGATGGCTTCCTTTCCGAAACCAATGCCACCAATTTATTTTTAGTGAAGAAGGGTGTACTTTATACCCCCTTTGCTAACAGCTGTTTACCCGGCCTTACGCGCGCTAGAGTTATCGAAATTGCCGCAGAATTAGGCATCTCCTGTAAAGAAAAAGACCTTAGCATGGCCGAAATGTACACCGCCGATGAGATGTTTACCACCGGTACCATGGGTGCTCTAAGCTGGGTAAAATCGGTTGACGGCCGCCTTATTGGTCAAGCCAAGAAAGGTCCTATATGCAGTCAGTTACAAGAATATTACCTCAGTAAAGTAGACGAATTTGCGGTTCCAATTCCCTAAATTTTATAATTCCTCATCAACATAGACCAACACAAATTCGAATGAATACCAAGCATCTCTCTTGGCTAAGCATATTAGCCCTCAGCCTAAGTTTAGGAAGTATTTCCGCTCAGGACGCATCTGCAGAAGCGGACAGTAATAAAACCAAAAAGGCCACCAAAGAACTACCGCTAGAACCAGCGCGCGAGTTTAAACAAATTACCAAGGAAGCTACTTGGCTGTCGCTTGATGTGAGCCCAGATGGAAAGGAGCTAGTTTTTGATATTCTCGGCGATCTATACCGCATGCCCATTAGCGGCGGAAAAGCTGAAGCCATTAGCCAAGGAATGCCCTATGATGTGCATCCCCGCTACAGTCCCGACGGAAAATCATTGGTTTTTATTTCGGACCAAAGTGGATCTGACAATGTTTGGGTGATGGATCTGGCCAGCAAAGAAAGAAGGCCGATTACGGAAGATAAAAATCAGAATTACTTTTCGGCCGATTGGTCAACCGACGGCGAATACATAGTAGCCGCGAAAGGTCGCAGAAGTATTAAGCTCCACCTCTACCACCAAAAAAGAGGCAGCGGTGCGCAATTAATCGAAAAACCCGCCGCCTTAAAATGCATCGACCCCGTTTTTAGTGCCGATGGAAAAGCCATTTACTTTTCGAAACGCAAAGGCGCTTGGGACTATAACGCACAGTTACCACAGTATCAAGTGGGCATTTACGATATGGAAGAAGGTGAGGTAAAATCCTTCACTTCGCGCTATGGCTCTGCCTTTACGCCTACCCCATCGCCCGATGGTAAGTGGTTGGTTTACGGCAGCCGCTACGAGGATGAAACTGGCCTGATTCTTCACAATTTAAAAAATGGTGATGAAAAATGGTTAGCCTATCCCGTGCAACGCGATGAGCAAGAATCCATTGCGCCCCTAGGGGTTTTGCCCGGTATGAGTTTCGACCCAAGCAGTGAAAATCTTTATGCCAGCTATGGCGGAAAAATTTACCGTATCAATTTGGCCAGTGGCCAAGCGAGTGAAATTCCTTTTGAGGCAGAAATAAACTTAGAACTTGGGCCACAGCTCGACTTCAAATTTCCCATAAAAGACGATGAAGCGGTTTTTGCGAACCAAATTCGTGATGCGAAACCTTCACCCAATGGTGAGTATTTAGTGTTTACTGCGCTCAATCGCCTATACACTTATAACATTAAAAGCGAAAGCCTTAAAAGCCTAACGAAAGCTCAATTTACCCAGGCGATGCCTGTTTGGTCGCCCGATGGAAAATCGATTGCTTATGTAAGTTGGGAAGGGGAAGAAGGCCATATCTACTCCATCTCCGCTAAGGGTGGCACCCCTAAAAAGCTTACGCAAGAAGGCGGCTACTATACCGACCTCGCTTGGGATGGGACTTTAAACCGTTTGGTATTTATTAAGGGGAGCGCGCAGTCTTACCGCGATGCTTATTCTCCTTTCGTTTCATCACCCAAGCAATTAGTTTGGATGAATGCCCAAGGCGGTGCCATCAATTTTATTGACGAGGGCAATGCGTATAGCAATCCTCATTTTACCACTAAGGACGATCGCATTTATCTAAACCAAGGCGAGGGTACATTAATTTCCTTGCGTTATGATGGCCTCGATAAAAAAGAGCATCTGAAATTAAGTGGCATTACCACTTTTGGCTCTTCCTTAGAAGAATTTCACGACCATAGTAATGGCGATCATGAACATAGTCTTTTGCCTGCTGCCGAGGATGCTTGGCGCGAAAAAACGGAACCTTCCACCGCTAGCATCATTTTAATTTCGCCCAATGGCAAAGAAGTACTCGCTCAAATTAATAATGACATTTACCAAGTATATCTGCCTCAGTATGGCCAAAAAGCGGAAATTTCTCTCGCTGATGCTTCTGCCGCGAGCTTCCCCGCTCGTAAACTAACTGTTATGGGCGGCGAATTCCCCGCTTGGAGTGGCGATAGTAAATTTATCCATTGGTCATTGGGCGCTGCACATTTCATTTTTGATTTAGAAAAAGCCCATGCTTTTGATGATAGTCTGGCCGCAGTTAAAAAAGCCGAAAAAGAAGCAAAAGAGGCGGCCAAGAAAGAAAACGCCTCCGATAGCACGAAGGAAAAGGTAAGTGAAGATGCTAAAGATAAAAAGGATAAAAAGAAAAAGGAGGAACCCAAATTTGAGGCGAAGGAGCTAAAAATTAAAGTTCCCTACACCAAAGACATCCCTAAAGGTGCAGTGCTTATTACTGGTGCACGAATTATTACCATGGGCGAAAAAGGCGTGATTGAAAAAGGGGATATTCTCATTATCAACAATCGTATTACAGCCGTGGGGGAAAGCGGTTCTTTACCCATTCCAAAAAATGCGCAAATAATTGATGCGAGCGGTAAAACGGTTTCGCCTGGCTTTGTAGATACGCATGCGCACATGTGGCCCAATTGGGGCTTGCATAAAAATCAGTCGTGGATTTACGCCGCCAATTTAGCTTACGGCGTAACCACCACCCGCGACCCACAAACCGCTACTACCGACGTGTTAACCTACGGCGACATGGTTGAAGCTGGTATGATGGCGGGACCAAGAATTTACAGTACTGGTCCTGGCGTAGGATATTGGTCTTATAAAATCAAATCGCTCGAGCATGCCCGCGAGGTATTAAAGCAATACAGCGAATACTACGATACCAAAACCATTAAAATGTACCTTACGGGTAACCGTCAGCAGCGGCAGTGGATTATCATGGCCTGCAAAGAGTTAGGTTTAAAACCTACCACCGAAGGCGGCTTGGATTATAAATTAAACATGACCCAAATTTTAGATGGTTATCCCGGTCACGAGCATGCCTTGCCAATTTACCCCATCTACAATGAAGTGGTTTCTATGATTGCCCAATCGCATACGACAGTAACGCCTACCATGCTGGTAGCTTACGGCGGACCCTTTGCCGAGAATTACTTCTACGCCACCGAAGATGTGTACCATAATCCCAAATTGCAATACTACACGCCTTACGAGGAATTGGCTTCCAAATCGCGCCGTGTAAGTGGCTGGTTTATGCCTGAAGAACACGTTTTTCAAAAGCATGCAGAGTTTATTAATAATTTAGTGCTCGCTGGCGGATTAGCGGGTGTGGGTAGCCACGGACAACTACAAGGTTTGGGTTATCATTGGGAACTTTGGGCGATGAGCAGCGGCGGATTATCAAATCTAAATGCCCTAAAAGTAGCTACAATTCTTGGCGCCGAATCGCTGGGGCTAGATGGCGATTTAGGTAGCATTGAAGCAGGTAAATTAGCTGATTTAGTGCTTTTTGATGAAAATCCACTAGAAGATATTCGCTATACCAATAGCATTAGTTATGTAATTAAAAATGGTAGAGTTTACTTGGCTGAAGATCTTAGTGAAGTAGCACCCCAACAAAAACCCGCGCCTAATCCTAATTGGCAAAGCGCGAAACCAGAGGCTTTACCAGGGATTGTGAAATAGAAATATATAGCGACAGATTACAAAGGATGGGTGAATGTTAAAATTCGCTCATCCTTTTAATTTACCATAGAATCTTAGAGCAAGGAGCGGAACCGCAACATTTACAATGGTTCTGATACCAAATTTCAGATTTTCAATAAATCAAAAAGACAAGGATGCTACCTGCTGCTGTAGCGGGCTACAGCAAAGGGAGAAGCCGAAGTATTTTTTGCTTTATTGGAAAATAATCAAAAACCTTAGATCATAGTATCACCTTCCTTCTAAAATATTTTTACGACGCGCTGCTATTTTCTCTTCATCTCGACACGAACCGCAACATTTACAATGGTTCTGATACCAAATTTTACGGCAAGCTCAGGTTTTTATGTAAATTGCCCTTTCTCTAAAAGTTTACTATGCGCAAGTGGATCTGGATTATAATTGCTGCCCTTTGGCTGCTTCTGCTATTTATGCCTTGGCAAGGTATTCCACCTTTGCATAAATTTTTACTATACCCCAACTCAGTCTTGCAGGTAGAAATGGAAGACCAAACTAAAACCCTCAGCAACAGTCGTTTCCCAGGCCTAAACATCAGTTTCGACGAAAGAGGAGTGCCTCACATTTTCGCTGAAACGGAAGAAGAATTGGCTTTTGGTATGGGAATCAGCCATGCTAAAGATCGTCAGTTTCAACTGGAAATGCTAATGCGCACCGTGAAAGGTCGCCTGAGTGAAGTAGTGGGTGTAGAAGGTTTAGAAAGTGATCGTTGGTGGATTAAATTCGATTTTGAGAATAAATCGAAGCTTGCCTTCCAACAATTACAAGAGACCGACCCACAAATAGCAGGAATTTTTAAAGCTTACGCAGATGGCTATAATTATTTATTAAAGCAACAAAATGAAGCGCAAAAAGCGCCCGAGTTTCACCTTTTAGGTTTCGAACCCAGCCCAATGGACCCTTATACGCCCATTATGCTTATTCGATACATGGACAAGGTGCTCAACTATAGTGAAAACGACCTTAAGTTTAGTGCCTTAAAAAAGCATCTTTCACAAAGTCTTATTGATTATTACTATCCCTTACAAAGCGATTTAGCTTTCCCCATCTATCCCGAATTAAGCAGTAACGATAGCCTCGATCCTCAGGCAGGTATTATTCCTTACACTTCTCAAAGCGACTTTCCGCAAGCCGAAACCCGCACCGGCGGAAACAACGAAGTGGGCTCTAATAACTGGGCCGTGGCAGCCGAAAAAAGTGCCACCGGCAACGCTTTTCTTTGCAACGACACTCACCTCCCCCTCGATTTACCTGGTACTTGGTATGAAGTACATCAAGTAGTTAATGGTAAAGTTTGCCATGGTTTTAGTATTCCGGGAACACCCATGGTTATTTCGGGTTATACTGATAAAGTGGCTTGGGGAATGACCAATGCTACTTGGGACTTGAGCGAATTTTACAAACTCGAAACCAACGACAATAATCAGTACAAACTCGATGGTCAATGGGAAGAATTGGAAGCCACCACAGTGCAAATCCCTGTTAAGGGCCAAGAAGATTTTGACTACACTTATTTTAGTTCTTTTTTCGGCCCCGCCGATTATATGGAAGGTGAACTTTTAGCAACCCAGTGGGTAGGCGAAAAATTCGAGCTCAATGAAATGAAAGCCTTTTTAGATGTTCGCAATGCGACTAGCGTGCAAGAGGCGCATAAAGCATTATTAGGCTTTGGTCACCCCGCTCAAAACTTTGTTTTGGCAGATAATCAAGGAAATATAGGCATGGTAACCGCGGGTTATGCGCTTTTACATTCTCGCCCGCAACGCGGTATTAGCCTAGGAAATCGCAAAAGCAATTTAGCAAAATTCACCCATTTAGGTAATCGCCTAGTAGTTTTAGAACCAGGCAAAGGCTGGAACCATTCCGCCAATCAGCAACAAGTTAAAAGTGATTTCACCCCTTATTTAAATAGCCTTTTCGCTCCTACCGCCAGAGGTCGCAGAATCAGCACCATGCTGATGAGCAAGGACAAAATTGATCGAGATTATTTAAAGAAAATGCACGGCGATGTGGTTGATGGTGAATGGCCACTATTAAAAAAAATGATCTTAGAATCTGCCCCAGAATCCTTTCTGC
>PZPB01000089.1 GCA_003045865.1 Bacteroidota bacterium
CAGCGGATTTAATAATTTCAAGCAGCGAGATTTGGCCGAACAAATCCTGTATTTACCGCTTGATACACCGCAAAATGCAAAGGAATTTATTACGCTCATTCAGCCCGATATAGCCATCTTCATTAAATATGAAATTTGGGTGAATTACTTTCACGTTTTAAAGCAAAAAAACATTCCCCTCATTCTTGCCCCGGCGGTATTTCGTCCTGAGCAAATTTATTTTAAAGCTTTCGCAAGATCCTTCTTTACTCCTATTTTACGCAATATTAGTAGCATCTTGGTGCAAAATGAAGCCTCTTTAAAATTACTGGAAAAGCATAACATTAGGGGAGCTGAAATTTGTGGCGACAGTCGATTTGACCAAGCGATTGCCAATAAAAACCAAGACTATCCCGCCGAAAAAATTGAGCAGTTTTTAGGAAAAAGCTTTTGCTTAGCGCTTGGCAGTTCTTGGCCTCCCGAAGAAGATATTTTGGAGCAAAGTCTTCCCTCTTTCCCAAATGTAAAGGTAATTCTCGCGCCGCATGATGTAAGCCCCAGCAACATTAAACGCATTGAAACTAAGTTTAGCCCATTCGGAGTAAGTAAGTTTAGTGAAGAAAAATGGGCCACAGAAAATGCTATCCTACTTATTGACAATATTGGGCACCTTAAAAAGCTGTACCGATTTGCCGATTTCGCTCTAATTGGTGGTGGTTTCGGAGCGGGTCTTCATAGCACGGTAGAAGCCATTGTTTATGGCATTCCAGTTGCCTTTGGCCCGAAACATTATAAATTTATTGAAGTGGCCGAATATATTCAACTAAGCTTTGGCTTTGAGGTGAAAACGTCGGATGAAGTTTTGCACATCTTGCAAAAGCTTGAGGACAAAAACTTAAGACTAAAACTTAGGGATGATATTGAAGAATACCTAAGCCATAAAACGGGAGCAGCTGATAAAATTAGTGCTAAGGTACTGCAGCTTTTAAAACGCCTTAGCTAGCCATGAAAAAGGAGAAGAAAATCTTGCGCTTAAAAATGTTGCAAGCCAGGCTCGAGCTCTCCCAGGCCCAGAAAAATAGCTTTTACAAAAATTTAGAAGAACAAAGCATTGCCTTAATCCAGAGGCTTTCTGCTCGTTCTGTTCATATTTACATCAGCTTAAAGGACGAAGTAAACACCCAAGGAATTATAGAATATTGTTGGGAAAATAACATTAAAGTTATTGTTCCCGAAACTTTAAGGGCAGGCCTTTTAAAACACCGTGAATACCGCCAACAAGATAAATTAACCACAGGGCCTTTTCAATGTAAATGGCCAGAAAATAGACCCGAGTACAAAGGGAGTTTGGATTTAATTATTTGCCCGGGACTGGCTTTTAGTAAAAACGGAGCAAGATTAGGATACGGCGGGGGTTATTATGATCGCTTTTTAATTAAACACCCAAATGCCTGGAAAGCAGCTCTTGCTCTACCTTTTCAATTAATTGAGCACATCCCCACTAATGAGCAGGATTGCAAAATGGATCAAATTTTAGTTGCTAAAGCAGGTTTTGCAACTAAAGTTTAACCGCTAGTAAGGCTGGAATAAAATAAGATACTGAACTCTTATTAACTAAAGTTCGCTGTGAAATTCGGCCCAAGACCTCTTATAAAGAGCAGGTTTAAAGCCGAAGAACTGAAGCAATAGCGGGCTATTGTGAAGGGCTAAGGCGCCAAAGACTGCCCGATAAAAAGATGCCTGCATATATGTTCTTTTCCAATAAAAAGTAATCCAGCATCTAACTCATTAGCGGTAGCCTGCTATAGCTTATAGCTGCCCGATCCAGGCTATTCTTCTTTCATTAAAAATCTGAAGCAATTATTTTAGGCTAAACTTAGGTTATTAGCATTAGCGAGCCAGTTATACGATGTTAATTTTACACATCATAAACGATCTGATAGATAACATTTTTTTCATACACCGGAGGCATTTAATTTTTTTTATCGGTAAAACATAGCCATCGATTTAACCTTAGACATACTTATTGCTAGGAAGTGTTTCAAACCGAAAAGAGATGAACTAAATGTAATGCTACTGACTATTTTAGACCCAGCAGATAATCCAAATTAAATGATACCCCTAAATGGCCTTGATAATACCAATCGTTTAGGCCATCGGTACTACGCGAATTAGTTTCTCGCGGAAAGCTTTGCCTCGTAGCCCAGTTAACATTTCTCATATCTGCTGGCATGTCATCAGAAAACTCAACTTGGTGATTATCCCGCACTGCCTGTACATTTCCGCCATACCAAACCCCGGGACCATAATCGTCGAGGTAGTCAGTGGAGGTGTAAGCACCTCTTACTTCTCCCTTTAAACTCCAATTCTCAAACTTCCAAGCTAGTGCGAAACTTGCTCCAATTTGCAAAGCAAAGACAGAATACGGCTCCGCTCCAGGGATAAAATATTGTCCTTCAGAGCCTAGGTCTCTTAATTTTATGCGATAATCGCGCTGACGCGCAAACATGCTAAAATAACCTTCATCTTCGCTAACTCGCCCTTGATAATTGGTACGATAAGGAGTATAATGTAAAGCCCCGAGAGAGAGTCCTAAAGAGGGTATTAAATTATCCCATAATCCCCTTTGACCTGAATATTTATTGGGACGTAAATGCCAAATTCCTTCTAAATCGAACAAGGCAATATGAGTGGTAAACCGAGCATTGTAATTACCTCGGATACGATTGTTTAGTTTCACCAAATTCATATCCTCGTCAAACACTTCAAGTTGAGCGCTACCGCTAAATACGCCTACAGATTCAAGGTTATGAACTCCAATGGTGCTATGGTAAAAACTGGCTTTAACTGAATAACGAGTATTGATATTGTACTGAGCGTACAAGCCAAAACTCCAATCTATTGTAGAAGGAATATATAAAAAGTTGTCTATTAGCGGAAATTTAGGCTTTATATCACCAGCGCCATATACTGCCCCTCCTCCCCAGAGTCCTACCTCCCACTCTTTAATAGGGCTAGTGTTTCGATTAAGATATTCATCAGCCTTGTTCGTGAATCTACTAATTTCTGACAAACTATTGACTGCAATTGAGTCAACCTGCGTAGCCGTTTTTACGCCATCTTTACCAGATCCTTCATTGTCTAAAACTGACCTACTATCTACTGCTGGCAAAACTATTTTATATCCATCCGGTAAAGTTAGAAAATGAGCTTTTTCCCCACTATATTCGACTTTCAAAGAATCACCACCCATAGGATTACTAGTAGACACTAGGCGATTAAATAAGCTATCTTCAACAGCCAATCCTTGAGCAAGGATAGAGATATTAGGTATCAGAGCCAAAATGAGCCCCGGTTTATGTGCAATTACTTGGTAAGGACTTTTTTGACTTTCAGTAAGGTCAGAAACATTGGCAAGCTCAATGATTCCCAATCGCGAATCGAATCGTTGATCGTATAAGACAACATCCACTTCATCTGCATAAAGCCTAGATACTATTAAACTTTGATTTAAATTACTTCCGATTGAAACGTGCCTTGCCGAGCCACCGAAGCGATTTCTTTCATATACGAGATTACCAATAAGCATTTCTCTCGTTTCTTCTGCTTCGATATCTACATGCAATAAAGATTGCCCATCGGTCGCAAGATAATTATCTCGAAAAATTAGGTTGTTAATCGAATAATTTAAGCCAGAAACACCTGCACCCTCTAAAAGAATACCCGAAGCATTATTAGATAAAGTAATATCATTTAATAAAATAGATGTTGAACCGCTTGTATTTCTTAAATCACGAAAAGGGTCAGCTACATACAATACAGGATCACCACTATTACCCCCTTTTATAATAAGGTTTTCCAAGTTTACTGACTTTCGATCCCAAAAGGGCTCAAAACGAAGAGCTTGTGACAAGTCCCTAAAAACGACATGCTGAATATGCAGGGTTTCGTTCTGCTCCTGACCTCTAATTTTAATACCAATGCCAGGGCTTCCACTATCCTGACTCATTACTACTATCGGCGCAGCTTGTGTTCCTTGCAATTCCAAGCCATTCTCAATAATTAGCGTCACTCCAGCGCCTAATACGATAGTTTCACCAGCTGCAACTTTAAGTGGGTTGGAAGCGGTGAATATCTCACTCTTCATAAAGACAAGAGTATCCTGACGTTGAGCCTGAATAACTGTTGGTGTTAAGATGAAGAAAAGAAATACTTTTAGGATAATAGCTTTATTTTTAATCATCTCCTTTCACATTAATAATTAGTCGGTCTGTAATTTGGGTTTCGCCAACTACACTGTTAACAATAAGCTTTTGAATTTCTATGTAGAATAAATTGTCTATTTCTGCCTCCGTAAAACTTAGCATTTCTTGGGAGTACTTAAAGTAAGAACTATCCCTAGTATGCAATTTTGCCTCAATAGATTTTATCGAAAAATCAAAATCTGCTTCTTGCTCCGGCAACTGCACAACAAACTCTAAAGATTTGAGCTGTTTTAATTTTTTACGTGAAACATTGTCACCTGAAATACCATCCACGTAGACCAATGGAGTAGGCAGTTCTTGAATAAAAATAGAGTCTAAAAAGGTAATTTGACTTCTGTTATTCTTATAACCTAAAAGCTTACACCACCCTGTGTTAATTGGCCTAAAGAACAGGGAATCATTTTGAATATCAACCTTTAAATTCTCACTACAGGAACAATCAAATTTTAAGTTACTACTCGAAGTTCGGAGCGGGATTTTAATAGGTAAACCCGCATACTGAACAAGAGGATAACCACTTTTCTTACTTTCAAAACTTTCTGGTAATACATCTAAATTGAAGGTCCTGCCCTCATTTGAGAGTTTGAAGTTAAGGATAAAAGGCCCAGAGTTAAGCGGTACAAAAAGCAGTGAATCTCCTTTCCATTCAAACCGATAATCTTGTCCGATCAATGAATCCGTATTTAGAATAGGCTCACCCAAACCTAAATAGACAAAATAAGCCGTATCGCCTACCTGGAGGTTATCCAGATTGTAATCCAGAATAAAATTTAGAGTAGCCTTCGCTTCTCTACCCTGAATATGAAACTCCCCTTTGAGAAGGTTTAGTTTTAAGTGTAAATCATTCAGGAGAAGATGGGCCACTGTAGCAGGTACATGTTCAAATTTCCATGTTATCCATTGATCCCCAATTTCTCTAGCTAGTCCATTAATTATATCTGAAACAAAAAGCTCATTAAACCTCGTTTTTACCCGATCATCATCAGGAAGATTCGAAACACTATCATTAATTACCCATAATGCTTTATGAATTTCTTCACCATATTTCTGCTTCTTAAAGAAGCGGTCACTCACTGAGTAGTTTTCTGGACTAAGAAGTTTCCCTGTTGTTGGATCTACGCCAGCAGTTGAAATAAAAAGTGAATCTGTTTTTAAGATTAAAGATTTTGCGCGCTCTATATTTTCAACCTTCATATCACTAAGCTCAACGGAGCTCATTAAAGCTTCAATATTATGGTTAACGCGCAACCATCCAATAGGTATTTGCAAAACAGACAGAGAAATAAAAAGCAAATAGAGTATACTAATTAGTTTATACCTCAGATTTTTTGACTTTTTTATTCGGGTGTACTTTGCCATTATTTCCTAATTAATAATGGCTCTCCCTTGCGGTTATTCTTGCCATTTTTTCCTACTACTTCAACCCTAAAAAATTTCATTAAGCTACCTTTAGGGGCTTTTTCAATAACCTCTTTTATTTTTGGATTAATTAATCGAGTTGTATTGTTAAAAACGACTCTTTCCCCTTTCGGACTGACCAATTCAAAACTATAGCTACTGACCTGCCAAAAGGGATTTTTTGCTTCGAGTTTAAAGGCATTACTCAAGTCAGTAGAATCCCCTGCGATATCCAACAAAGCTATTTCTATGTAGCTAACGTCTTTTGCATAAACATAAATTGAATCCAGCTTAAGATCATTTTCCATTAGATAAACTGAAAAAGCTCCTATGTGAGTTGGAGTAACTATTATCTTTTCTCCCACCTTTTCAACCTCCGCATACTTAGAAGCAAAACTGAATTTATCCGAAAGGATAATATTAGGATCAAAAGAAATCTCGAGATTCTCGCCAACTTGCCCCACAAAAAAACCATTAGACGATTCCAATTCTATATTAGGCTTAAAAACCGTAAAGCTGTGCACATACCTTTTATCATTAAAAAGAACATCCACATTATGTTTACCGAGTCTATCGGGCTTAAATTGATATACACTCCTACTACTATCTTCACTTGATGGCATTTGCCTTTTCCCATCTAACCAAACTGATAAAGGAATACCTTCATTCTTTATATTGAGAATAAAGTAATCGCCAAGTTTCACTCTTTTGGCGAATTTTTGGAATAAATCTAAATGCTCTAATTCGAGTACTTCTAAGTTCTCTAGAACTATTTTCTCTACTTTAAGAGCACTAATCCCATTTAATAATATCACACTTTTGAAGTGCTCAAAAATTGAGCTGATCACTCCATTTGGGGTATCTTTAAAAAAGTACTCTATTGTAGGAAGCTCCTCACCTGAAAAATCTTTAAAGAACAATAGTTCCTCGCTTAAATCAACACCACTTAGCTGATAAAATTGGGTGTGAAAATTGGCAATAGTTTTCATAAACCCTTCACCAGCCGCACCTTTTACTATCTCTTTGTTAGAATAAATGCTTTCTTTAAGTTTTTCCCCAGACAGGCCTAGTCCACCTATGGACTCAACAAAACTAGCCTCCTGATAATTAAGCTCATTGATTGTACCCTGAACTAATTTGGCAATTTCAATTAACCTATCATCCTTGAGCTCTATCTTAGTAAGCTTATCCTCTAAATCATTATTTAAGAAGCTCTGCGTTCTAACTACATCCGTATAGTGCACCACATACCTCCCAGGGCTTGACAAAAATAAAAACAGAATAAAAACCAAATACAAAAAGTTTAACTTTTTGAATATCAGGTTTTTAGCTTTTGAAATCTTTACAGTATTTGCCATACTTAGCCCTTAGAATTTGAACCAAGAGTTTTATCGTACCGCTTATTAATTTCCTTAATATTGTTGTTATAGTGCTCCATCAACTGGGAGAAATCACTCATATGCGTACTCATATCTGATGTGCTTTGAGCTGAAACCGCCATATAAGTCTTTATATCACTAATACTTTTAGATAAGTCCTCCATAGAGGTGGTCATTGTCTTTAAAGTACTCGCGAAATCTTGCATTGCATTCCGATACTGAGTCGCCTCTACTGTAACCGCTTCAACTGAACCTCCCCCTAATTGTGGGAAAACGTGCTCCCAACGATATTCTATTTCTTCTTCTTTACGTTCAAAAGCAGAGATTAAAAAAACAATTGCTTCAATACTCAAACCGATTATGAATAATTCATTTGCAAAAGTCCAACCCAAGAATTTAAACATCGCACCGACTAAAACTATCGCTGCCCCGAAACCATAGATAAACGTAATTATATCTAACTTCCCCTTAACACTTGACGTTTCCTTACTTATTTGTTGATTGTTACTCATTGCGTTTCGATTTTAGAAAGTGGTCTTGAAACTGGTTCCAATTTGACTGATTTTGGAGAAAACCCTTGTTAAGGGCCCTTTTATTTAACATTAGGAAAAGAACTATTAGCACTACAAAAAACACCGCTGCTAAGGTTAATTCCAAACTTACCTTGGCAGCAAGAGAGTCTTGCAGGTCAGCAGTTAAAGTTTTTTGATTATCTACACTCTTTTGCAAATCCTCGAGTGCACTGCTAAGATCACTTTTGGATTGCGCTTGACGTTCTTGAAATTTAGCCATTTCACCCTCTAAGTTGGAGATTTGGAACTCAATATTCTTGGCATTATTAGCCGTTGCATTCCGAATAGTCGGAAACTGCTCAGTCAATATTTTTAATGAATTTTGCTGAGAAGAGTATGATTCCTGAAGTCGCTGCAACTCTACTTGTAGCTTGAACAAATCAGTGGTAAAATTTGTCGAAGAATCTCCACTACTTTGTGCCGTTGCCAATAAAGGAATCGCTAACCATAATAGCAAAACACGGTAAGTAAGCTTCATATGTTTTTGTTTTCTTGTTTGAGAATGGTCAAAAAATTCGACGACCATTTAATTAGTCTCTTCTGCGCAAATGTATTATTAGTGAAATTATACATTTGTAGATAAGTATCTAATTTTTTCATCATTAGATTAATAAATTATCAATACGATATTAATTATATGCTAAACAAATAACAAAAATGCTATGGTATTAATACGAGTAAAATGAAAGACCAAAGGTTTTTGGTGAATTAGTAACAAAGCGATCAATCAAAAGTCAACTTATGACTTGGCCGCTTGATCCTTTTCGCTTTTTTCCGCCTTTTGATTTTTATTATTTCGGGGCCTAAGTAGGCTATATTGTGCTTAGAATCGTTGTTTAGCGACTTTGATTCTATACCAGATCACCCCAGTCCAAAATAAACTACACCACTATGCACTAGAAGTGCATAGATTTGATTGACAACTAAAAGTCGTTTTTTACTCAATGAAAAGTACCATGGGTTTAATTTTGTCATTTGTCTCAGGGGTTGCGGGAGCAAGTACTTAAGACAAAGGAATTGATGAAATAGATGATTGATATTATCTTACAGATACTGGTTAATCTTATAATTTCCCCAATAGGAGGTTTTATAGGGTGGATTATATACAGGAAAAAGAGTTTGAGAGAATATGTAGGTGATGGTTACCAAAGCAACTTGGGGGCCGTAATGGTCTTAATTACAATGGCAGTTCTCTCGATAGTAAATTTTTGAACCTTGCTAATATTGGCATTTTGAAATTGCGCAGCAAGCCCGGCCATTGAGCAGGTTTTTTTTATAAAGCGTATGCCTGTGCTTGGCTACGATGGTTACTTTTACAGCTATGACCAAGTCAAGAGGAAATGTTGGACTCTTCTATTGCGGAGCTAGGTAGTATGATCCCAAGATTAGTGTGTGGTTGAGAGTGGATCCACTAAGTTACTTGAGCCCCAATCAAACGCCACATTGATTATCCCATTTTACACTTTTTTAGAACCATTTTAAAGCCCTATTTGGCAGACTGTTGACTGAGTTTATTGGACCATACCGGCAGGTTTTATAAACGCCTAACTCAGTCCCGTTAAAATAATAAAAAAGGCTCTCGGCTATGAAATTATATCTAAATAATTCATCTCTAAGCTCCTTTGAAAACTAATAGAATAGCGTAGACATCCCAAGTTTTAGAGTAGAGACTGCTTATGTTTAAGTGAGGAACTCACTTCTCGCAAAAGATTACTTGGAGATAATGGTCTTTAAAAAACCAAAATAAAGCTTAATTGAATTGAAAACTATTTAAAAAGCCAAACAACTCATCTCTTTCCAAGGTAATCACCTTATTATTTATAGTGGACTCAGGGTCGAGTGATTTCACACAAACCGGTTTTGAGCTCGGGTATTTGCGAAGCAGTCGAGCTCTCTCTATTTTCTTATTCATTGAAGTAGCTGCAGTATAAATAATTATACCCGTGTACGTTTCATCGATGCAGCTTTCACAAAACATGACATCCTTAATAATAATTTGTTCTTTCGCTTTAAACCAGGGAGATTTAAACTTCTCAGGCACATACCTAAGTGAACCCTCAGCTTCTCGCATTTGCATTCTAACATACTCACCATTGCCAATCTGGACGTGCTTTCCTAGAAAGTTAAAGGTAGTTGCTGAATCTAACAAAACTTCAGTCAACAAATCGCCAGTCGGTGTGAAATACTTAATTTCTGATTCCCATTCCTCGGTAACTACAACACCAATAAGATTTGCATCACAAAATACTTGCTCTGCATGTAATGTCGTCATTTTTTGCCATTTCATAATTTGCCCCAGGTACTTTTTGATCATTCCTGGTTTCATTTCACTACCCCAAGAACGGTAGGTGGAATCCATGTATTCTGCCCATGACTTATTATTGAGCCCCTGTTTATTTTGAAGCTCAATTGGAAAATTACTTAATGACTTACCATTCATATTTACGACCGATATTTCGTTTTTCAAAGGGTGTAAAATAGAGATATAAGAGTCACATTTACAAACATTCGACGTCCATAATGCTCCACTCATATTGTCATAATCCTTTTGAATACTCTTAGACCACAGAACATTACCTTGACTTGTAATGCGATAAATTGCAACGCTGTCGAGAACAGTGTTGTTGTCCTTAACGTAAGGATATTCTCTAACTAATATAATGTCTTCTTCGTGGTGAAAAGCATGATTGGCATCTAGGCCTAAATGCACACTATCAATTAATTCTAACTCTTTAGAATACCGCACCATGGAAAGTCTATTTTCAGAAATTGGAAAAACAAAGATATAGTCCTTTGTAACAACTGGATTTACACCATGTGACCATCCTTTTGAGTAAATTACAAAACCACTATCTATATTTTCCGTATTGTAAATAAAAACAGAATCTCCTCGATCATTATAAAAGTAGCCAAAGTGACTATTTAACTCATCAAAATAATGAACGTCGAAGTTGTATCCAAATTTCAAGACACTAGGTGGTTCAGCTACAACTTGAGATTGTAGGTTGAACCATCCAAAATACAAAATACAAGCAAGGCTCATGCCTTTGATATTGCTTCTCATTTACTCGTTGATAATGAATTCTATGGTCACCTGATTTTCAGGTAATCCTTCAATAACAATGAAAGTATTAATCACACCATCTTCATTTCTCGTCCCAGAATTTGCACCACTCATCATAATTTGATCAAATGCCGCATTAATATCCCAACTTCCTCCGCTGGTATTTAATGATAGCCATTGACATGTGGCATTTCCAGGATTCTTGCAGGTTAAGTTTCCAGAGTCAGCACCTGTCCATTTTTGATCTACCTGATCACAGCCATTAGGCCCTTTATCACTCTTTGTAGCATTAATTTTTTTGGTTTTACGTCAGCAAAAGCCACAATTTGTGATGTCAATATAAAAATAAATAAACAATATCTCAGTAGCTTTTTCATAAATATAATATCAGGGTTAATCAAGGAATAAAAAGGTTAAATCTCCATTTCCGTCTTGGGAATTATTTGTTATTAAATATTGAATAGTCCGACCGTAGAAAATAATAGTACCACTATTGCTCCCTCCATTAGTATGAAGATCTAATAACG
>PZPB01000090.1 GCA_003045865.1 Bacteroidota bacterium
AGGATTTCTAAATCATACTTACCCTCCAAATATTGCTGACTGCTATTAAACTGCTGCAAATGAATGGGACGATTTTCATCGGGCACATAAATTAAAGCGGCTAGCTCGTCGTTGTTCACGCGTTGTGGATTCACCAAACGCAGGCTGCCGCGCGGTAATTCTAAACCGATAATGTTGTGTGCTCCAGCCGAAATACTAATGTTATCCTTCTCCCTTTCAGGGATAGAATGCACCACCATGCGATAGTTTACCAAGGGGTCTAAGTAAATTGTATCGGGCAAGCCTTTAGGATTAAGAGTATGAATTAATTGACGATCTACTTTCTTGCTTACCATATTGTAGAAGCTTATCGCCACGTCGGTTTCGGTGGGGAAGCCGTTACCATCTAAAAGATTTACTTGAGCGGTAGTATTATCTAGGGCCTGCGAAATCACAATCCCTAATACTTTTTCGAAGGTTGCTTCATCGGCGGCATCGTAAAAGGTACCTACACATTCGAAGGTTTGCTTAAAATTATCGTCCAAGCCAATGCCAATAACGAAAGGCTTTAATGCTATGCCGCGTTCTTGTAATAAACGCGAGGCGGCACAAGGGTCTTCATCGCAGGCCTCCACACCATCGGTTATAAGGATGATAATATTGCGGCAATTTTCACATTCCCCAAAATCGTAAGCTGCTCTTTCTAAAGAACGGGCGATAGGGGTAGTGCCTTTGGGACGAATTTCCTTTAAGGTTCGTTTAATGCGTCCTATGTTATTCTTTGCAAACGGAACTTCCAGACGCGTATCATTGCAATCTTGCGGTGGCACTGGCTTTTGATGGCCGTATACACGCAAGGCTAGCTGAAAATGGTCGTTATTTAATTGGGCCAAGCTATCGAGCATATTGGTCATTAGCTTTTGGGCCACATCTATTTTCTGACCACTTTCCCAGCGGGCATACATACTTTGTGAACCATCGAAAACAAAAAGAATGCGGGTTAAAACCCCTTCCTCTTTTTTGTCCTTTTGAGCACTTAAAGAAAAACTTAGTATGCTAAGGAGTAATATTTGGCTTAAGATGCGCAAATTAATAGTCGCCCATAGTTTCCTCTAATTGAGAAAGAGCATTACTTAACTGCTCATCACTAGGAGCGATACCATGCCATTCGTGTGTGCCTTCCATAAAGTCAACACCAGCACCCATGGCAGTTTTCATAATAACACAAACTGGTTTTCCTTTACCCGTATGGGCTTTAGCTTCTTCTAAGCCAGCCACAACCTGTGCCACATCATTACCATTTTCTATGCTAAGTACGGTCCAGCCGAAAGCTTCAAATTTAGCGGCTAAACTTCCCATTGCTAAAACATCGTCGGTAGAACCATCAATTTGCTGACCATTAGCATCAATTGTCATGATCAGGTTATCCACTTTATTTGCAGGAGCGTAAAGGGCGGCTTCCCAAATTTGTCCTTCTTGTAATTCTCCATCGCCATGCAGCGAGAAAACTGTTTTGGGATCCTTATTTTGTTTTTTACTTAAGGCGGCGCCAATGGCTACCGAAAGCCCTTGCCCTAATGATCCAGAGGCAATGCGCACACCTGGTAAACCCTCATGGGTGGTGGGATGCCCTTGTAAACGGGTATTTAATTTGCGGAAGGTATTTAGTTCTTCCACAGGGAAATACCCCGCTCTGCTTAATACGCTATAGTAAACGGGGCTAATATGGCCGTTGGAAAGAAAAAACAAATCTTCATTTTTCCCATCCATATCAAAATCACTCGCATTGTGATCCATGATGTGATGAAACAAGCTTACAAAATACTCGGTGCATCCTAAAGAACCACCTGGGTGGCCAGATTGCACGGCGTGTACCATTCTAACAATATCTCTACGAGTTTGAAAGCAAATTTTTTCTAATGCTGCAATATCGGCCATTTGACTAAAATTATTTGTGGCAAAATTACCCTTTAGCAAAGGACTAGCTTGGCTGATGTTGAAAAAATATGATAAATCGTAGGGTTGCAGCCTGTTTAACGACGCATTAGACTATTAGACCGAAGCATCGGACATTCCATTTACTAAAATCGGTTACTTTAGATTAAGGCTGAACTTAGCTAACCAGGCTTCGCCGTGAAATTAAGAATCAGACCCTTTGTAAATCCTGTTCTGCTAGCTGAGCCGAGTTAAAAATAGCGGGCTATTTTAAGGAAGAGAGAAGCAAAACCACAAATTTACAAAGGGCACTTG
Organism: Bacteroidota bacterium; assembly: GCA_003045865.1. Classification (GTDB taxonomy): domain Bacteria; phylum Bacteroidota; class Bacteroidia; order Flavobacteriales; family Schleiferiaceae; genus Croceimicrobium. The sequence goes on from PZPB01000090.1 coordinate 2,230, forward strand.
GTGATTTTTAAGAGGGTGGTAAAAATTCTTAGAGCAGAAACTTTCGTTTAGGTGACTATTTTAACCATTATGAATTAGACTTTCTTTTTACTAAAATCTGCTACTTTAATTTAAGGCTGAACTCAGGTTATTAGCTATATCTTTGCGCATCTTAAAAAATAAAGCATGAAGTGTGGAATAGTAGGATTACCCAATGTGGGCAAATCCACATTGTTTAATTGTTTATCGAGTGCCAAAGCGCAGTCTGCAAACTTTCCTTTTTGTACCATCGAGCCCAATATAGGTATGGTTACCGTACCCGATCCGCGGTTAACTAAATTAGAAGAGTTGGTTAATCCCCAGCGAGTTCAGCCTGCCACGGTAGAGATTGTAGATATCGCAGGATTGGTAAAAGGAGCCAGTAAAGGGGAAGGATTAGGCAATCAATTTTTAGGAAATATCAGAGAGTGTAATGCGATTATGCACGTTTTACGTTGCTTCGAAAATGAGAATATCACGCACGTAGATGGCTCCGTAGATCCATTGCGCGACAAGGATACCATTGATACCGAACTGCAATTTAAAGATTTAGATACCTTAGAAAAGCGTTTAGATAAACACCGCAAAGCAGCTCGTACAGGAAATAAAGAAGAGCAAAAAAATGTTGAATTCCTCGAAGGAGTAGAAAAGCATCTTTTGGCGGGTAAAAATATTCGTTCGCTGGCGCGTAATGAAGATGAAGACGAGCTATTGGCTGAAATTCAGTTCTTAACCGATAAGCCAGTAATTTACGTATGTAATGTGGATGAGGCATCTGCGCAAAGCGGAAACCAATGGGTGGAGCTAGTACAGCAAATGGCGAAGGAAGAAGCAGCAGAAGTAATTCATCTTGCGGCAGCAATGGAAGCCGACATTTCTGAATTAGAAAGTTTCGAAGAACGCAGTATGTTCTTAGAAGACCTGGGTTTAGAAGAAGCAGGTGTTAATCGCTTAATTAGAAAAGCTTATACCTTGTTAAATCTTCAAACATATTTTACTGCAGGCGTAAAAGAAGTTCGCGCCTGGACGATTAAAAAAGGTTTTACCGCTCCCCAAGCAGCCGGCGTTATTCATAGCGATTTTGAAAAAGGTTTTATTCGGGCTGAGGTAATTAAATACGCGGATTTCGAAAGTTTTGGCTCTGAAGCTGCGGTTAAAGAGGCGGGGAAATTAAAAGTTGAAGGAAAAGAGTATGTCGTGCAAGACGGCGATGTGATGCATTTCCGCTTCAATGTGTAAGCATCTTAATAAATTGTGAAAAAGTTGTAGGCTGAAAAATATCAGCATTTAATGGCTATTCCTAATTTTAGCCCTCATCCAAAAGAACAGCATGTCTACCGAGCAAACAAGTTATAACGAAGACAATATTAGATCCCTCGACTGGAAAGAGCATATCCGCCTCCGTCCCGGTATGTATATTGGTAAGTTAGGCGACGGCTCCAGCTCGGACGATGGTATATATATTCTCGTAAAAGAGGTTTTAGATAATGCCGTAGATGAGTTTGTTATGGGCGCGGGTAAAACCATTGAAGTAACCATAAAGGACGGCGAAGTAACAGTGCGCGATTACGGTCGTGGCATTCCGCTGGGAAAAGTGGTAGATGTGGTTTCTAAAATTAACACCGGTGCTAAATACGATTCTAAGGCTTTTAAAAAGTCGGTGGGATTAAACGGGGTAGGAGCCAAGGCGGTAAATGCCCTAAGCGATTTTTTTAGTGTACAATCGGTGCGTGACGCTAAAACCAAAATTGCCCGTTTTGAGAAGGGGGTTTTAGTGGAAGATGCGGAAATTAAAGAATCCAGTCTGCGCAAGGGAACCAAGGTTCAGTTTAAGCCAGATGCGGCCATCTTTAAAAATTACCGCTTTGTAAAAGAGTATCTCGAAAAAATGTTGTGGAATTATGCCTACCTAAACCCAGGCTTATCTATAATGTATAATGGTGAGAAATTTTACAGTGAAAATGGCCTAAAAGATTTATTGAATGATACGCTTGATGCGCCCATCATTCACCCCATTATCCACCTCAAGGGAGATGACATAGAAGTGGCATTAACGCACAGTGAACGTTCGCAAGGCGATATCTATTATTCTTTCGTGAATGGGCAGCACACAACCCAAGGGGGTACGCACCAAAATGCTTTTCGCGAAGCGCTCGTAAAGACCATTCGCGATTTTTACAATAAGAATTTCGATGCAGCTGATATCCGCGATTCGGTAGTGGCAGCGGTGTCTATCAAGGTGATTGAACCAGTTTTTGAATCGCAAACAAAAACCAAATTAGGTTCGAATGATATCGGTCCTGATGGACCTACCGTCCGCACCTTCATCAATGATTTCATGAAAACCAAGCTCGATAATTTCTTGCATAGAAATGAAGACGTAGCGGAAATCATACATCGCAAAATTCTGCGTGCCGAAAAGGAGCGCAAGGAGTTGAGTGGAATTAAAAAATTGGCGCGCGATAGAGCTAAAAAAGCCAGTTTACACAACAAGAAGTTACGCGATTGCCGAAAGCATTATAACGACCAGAAAGACGAGTTTCGCTTAGATACTACCTTATTTATCACGGAGGGTGATTCTGCTAGTGGTTCAATTACTAAATCGCGTAACGTTAATACTCAGGCGGTTTTTAGCTTAAAAGGAAAGCCGCTTAACTGTTATGGTTTAAGTAAGAAAGTAGTTTACGAAAACGAAGAATTTAATTTATTGCAAGCCGCCCTAAACATTGAAGATGGATTGGAGAATTTGCGCTATAATAATGTTGTAGTTGCTACCGATGCCGATGTGGATGGTATGCACATTCGCCTATTATTAATAACTTTTTTCCTGCAGTTTTTTCCCGAAATAGTGCGGGAAGGACATCTTTATATTTTGCAAACACCCCTGTTTCGCGTGCGCAATAAAAAAGAAACGTTCTACTGCTATAGTGAAGAGGAAAAAAGAGCAGCCTTGCTGAAAGTTGGCGCAAAGGCTGAAATTACACGCTTTAAGGGTTTGGGAGAAATTTCTCCAGATGAGTTTAAGAATTTTATTGGGGATGATATTCGCTTGGAACCAGTAATGCTTGGCAAAGACTCAACCATAGAACAAATTTTAGAATTTTATATGGGTAAGAATACACCCAAACGCCAAGAATTTATTATTGAAAACCTACGGGTCGAAAGAGACCCTACTGAAGAAGCTGAAAAAGCGATACTAAATGAAGATTAACGCAGATAGTCACTCTAAAATAAACTTGGTGATTCTCACCTTTTCGCTGATAGCTATCTCAATTGTTGCAACGCTTTCATTTTTCCAGGGCGCCTATTCCGGCAACGGGTGGTTAGGTGGCTTGGGGCTAGTACTTATCAGCCTCCTTATTTATCGTGGTCCCGCTAAGTTTAAGTATGACACAGAAGGGGAAGTAATGAATTTAAGTACCGAAGATCAAATTTGGGGAAAAATTTTAAGGTCATTCGAAAGGCAATACGAATTTCCCAAACGGAAATTTAAAGGCTACAAATTAGAAGGTTGGTTTTTAAGAAGAAAACTAACGATATATATAAACAGTCGCAGCGGTACAGTGAAGGAAAGAACCCTTATTGTTTCGCATTTAACGGCAGAGCAACGAAAGAAATTAACGAACTCGCTAAACAAATATTCACAGATAGCTAAGCATGGCGGAAGAAGAAAACGAACTACAGAATAATAGCAGCCCAGAATCTGAAAATGAACCCATCATTACCCGGGTTTCGGGAATGTATCAGGATTACTTTTTGGATTATGCCAGCTATGTTATCCTGGAAAGGGCTGTTCCTACTTTAGGTGATGGCCTAAAGCCAGTGCAGCGACGTCTCTTACATGCTTTGCGCGAGATGGATGATGGACGTTATCACAAGGTAGCCAACGTTATTGGTCAAACCATGAAGTATCACCCTCATGGAGATGCTTCTATTGGCGATGCCTTGGTTCAGTTAGGACAGAAAGATATCTTAATTGACGCCCAAGGAAACTGGGGAAACTTGCTTACCGGTGATAGTGCAGCGGCGCCACGTTATATTGAAGCCCGTCTCTCTAAATTTGCTTTAGATGTTGTTTATAGTCCGAAAATCACCAAATGGCAAAGCAGCTACGATGGTCGAGGTAAAGAACCAGTAGAGTTTCCCGTTAAATTTCCCCTACTCCTGGCTCAAGGCGTTGAGGGTATTGCCGTAGGACTATCCACTAAAATTTTACCGCATAACTTTTTAGAGCTCATTGCAGCGGCTATTAAGGTTTTAAAGGGACAAAAATTCGAATTATTACCTGATTTTCCTTCGGGGGGAATTGCCGACTTTACCAATTATAACAAAGGTTTAAGAGGGAGCAGGGTGAGAGTTAGAGCCCGTATTTCGGTGCTCGATAAGAAGACACTTATTATTGATGAAATTCCCTACACTACTACAACGGGAAGTTTAATTGACAGTATCCTTAAAGCCAATGATAAGGGTAAACTGAAGATTCGTAAAATTGAAGATAATACTTCTGATAAGGTAGAAGTAGTGGTGCATCTTTTCCCGGGAATTTCGCCCGATCAAATGATTGATGCACTTTATGCCTTTACCGATTGCGAAATATCCATCGCTCCGCTTTCATGTATGATCGAAAATGATACTCCTGTTTTCCTTCCGGTAGATGAGATCTTACGTCGCAATGTTGATAATACCTTAAATATTCTTCGCGCTGAGCTAAATTTCGAGCTCAACGAATTGCAAGAACAATGGCACTTTGCCAGTCTTGAACGCATCTTTATAGAAAATAAGATTTACCGCGATATTGAGGAAGCGGAAACTTGGGAAGAGGTGCTTGAAAATATTCATCTAGGTTTAAAACCCCATATTGGTCATTTACTGAGAGCAGTTAATGACGACGATGTAACTCGCTTAACCGAAATCCGCATTAAGCGCATCTCTAAATTTGATAAGTCAAAAGCGGATGCATTAATTGAAGCTCTTGAAGGCAAAATTGAACAGGTTAAGTTCCATTTAGTGAATTTAGTAGATTATGCGATTGCATGGTTTCAAAAAATCAAAGAAAAATACGGTTCGGGCCGAGAGCGTAGAACCGAGATTAGACTGTTCGAAGATATTGAAGCGACCAAAGTGGCACTGGCCAATGTGAAACTGTATGCCAATTTTGAAGAGGGCTTTATTGGTACCAGTCTTAAAAAGGATACATTTATTACCGATTGTTCCGATATCGATGATATTATTGTCTTCCTAGATAATGGCCAAATGATGGTTACGAGGGTAGACCAGAAAACCTATATCGGCAAAAATATAATTCATGTCGATGTATGGAAGAAAGGGGATAAGCGTACCACCTATAATATGATTTATCGCGATGGCGCCAAGGGAAGTTCTTTTATGAAGCGCTTTCAGGTTACGTCCATAACGCGCGACAAGCTTTACGACTTAACGCCCGCCACCCCTGGCACTGAGGTGCTGCATTTTACCGTAAATCCAAACGGTGAAGCAGAAGTTGTGACAGTTTACTTGCGCGCTTTACAGCGTTTAAAAAAGCTCAAATTTGAAATTAATTTTGCGGAGTTGGCCATTAAAGGCCGCGCATCTAAAGGTAATACAGCCACTAAATACCCAATTAAGAAAATCGAAATTAAAGAAGAAGGAGTGTCGACTCTTGCTGCACGAAAAATTTGGTTCGATGAAGCGGTAAATCGCCTTAACACCGAAAGTAGAGGTCGCTTACTGGGCAGCTTTAGTGGAGAAGATAAAATATTGGAAGTAACGGCTGATGGTTATTACCGCATCCTTACGGCAGATTTGAATCTTCACTTTAGCGATAATGCAGTTATTATTACCAAGTATCAGGCTAGCCGTCCCTTAAGTGCGGTCTATTACGATGGTGAAAAGGAAAGACATTTTGTAAAGCGATTTATTCCCGAGGTGGAAGATCGTAAAGAATTATTCATTTCTGAAGAGAAAGAATCGAAGCTGGAATATGTTAGTCTTGATTCAAAACCAAGAATTGAAATAGTTTTCCGCAAAATTAACGGCAAGCAAAAAGATAACGAAGAAGTGGTTTTAAGTGACTTCATCTCTGTAAAGGGCGAAAAAGCCCAAGGTAACCAACTAAGTAGAGATGCTATTCGTAAGATTAATATACTAGAGTCTCTTTTATTAGGAGAAGAATCTCCAGAGGAAGACTCAGATGATCAGGAAACAAAACATAATGATGAACACAAAAATGATAAAGCAGAAGGCAGCGATGGCCAGATTACGCTTAGTTTGGACTAGTACGCTAGCTGTATTTTTTTCTGCTTTTGTGCTGCAAGCGCAAGATAGTTTAGATGTTCAAAAATTAGGTCAACTGTCTTACAGCCAAACGATAAACGATGTTTGGGGCTGGGTAGATACCGCGAATAGCAAAGAATATGCTTTAGTGGGTGTGCAAAATGGTCTTTCAGTGGTAGATGTCACCAATCCTAGCAATCCTGTTCAAACTAATTTTTTTGCTGGTGCCAGCTCAACTTGGCGTGATATGAAAACCTTTGGAAATTATGCCTACACCGTACACGATGTTTTCAATGGTACATCTGATGGGATTTTCATTGTAGATATGACCACCATCGGTAATCAGTTCCCTACTTTTTTCCGTCGTACGCCAACACTTACGGTGGGCAGCACTACCGGTACTTTAACAAGAGCTCATAACTTGTATATCGATGAAAATGGCTTTATGTATTTATTTGGGGCCAATATTGGAAATGGTGGGGCTTTAATTTTCGATTTAAATACAACTCCTACTAATCCCACTTTTGTTGGTGCTTTTGACGATTTTTATTTACACGACGGCGTTGTTCGCGGTGATACCATGTGGGGCGCAGCGGTGATTAATGGTTTTTTCATGCCGATAGATGTGAGTGTAAAATCAGCGCCAAGCATTTCAGCTACCCAAACAACTCCTTTTAATTTTACACACAATATTTGGTTTAGCGACGATAATCAGCGCGTTTTTACCACCGATGAAAAGTCGGGTGCTTTTATTGCCGAATATGATGTAAGTGATTTAGGTAATATTAGTGAGACCGATAGAATTCGTAGCTCCTTTGGAAATGATGTGATCCCTCATAATGTTCATTTTCATAATAATTTCCTTGTTAATAGTTACTATACCGCTGGTTTACAAATTTTAGATGTGAGCCAACCTGGTTTTATGATTGAAACAGGCTACTACGACACTTCACCTGCAAATGGCGATGGCTTTAGCGGTTGCTGGGGAGCTTATCCTTATTTACCAAGTGGAAATATTTTAGCGACGGATCGTCAAACTGGTTTATTTGTTTTAGGATCAGATTACAGTCGCGGTTGTTATCTTAATGCTACTGTAGTAGATTCGATAACTAGACAAAATATCATTATTGCCAATGTTGAGGTTTTAAATACGGATATGATAGGCACCACTAATATTTTTGGAAATTTCCGCTCCGGGCAAGCGCAGGCAGGGACCTTTCAAGCCGTAGTTTCGAAAGCTGGATATTTTACCGATACTTTTTCCATTACCATGAGTAATGGCGTAATGCTTAATAAACAGTTTGCTTTATTATCCTTAACTGTTTCTAGTAAAGAACAAGCCTTACTAAACTCCGTTAGCATTTATCCTAATCCTACTCGCTCCAAAGTTAAGCTGTCAGGTTTAGCTGAATTTGGTGGAGATTTGCAATGGTCTCTTCTTGATTTAAGTGGTAAAGTGTTAGAGCAAGGCCAGTTAGATGTTCAAAATGCAGAGATTGATTTCGGTAGTAATTATAAAGGTTATTACCTGTTGCAATTAGCTAACAAATCGGCAAACAAGACTTATAGCCTTACTTTCGAATAAGAAATTATTGATTCTTATCATTAGCCAAAATGGCTTGATAAATTTCATTTACGCTATTTTCCCAAGAATGTGATTGAGCAAAACGTATGCGTTCCGCCTGTTTTGCTTCATCATTTTCTTGCAAGGCTAATTCTATCGCTTTTCCATAACCATCTACTCCATTGGCTAGGTACACATGTTCTTTAAAAACTTCCATGGCACGCGTGGGGGTTGCTAGAGTAGGTTTCCCCATAGCCAGGTACTCGTCTATTTTACGAGGATAGTTACCGATGGTCATCTCGTTAAGTTCTTGCGGATTCATGGCCAAATCGAAGGCAGACAGATACTGTCCTAGTTCTTCGGGTTTTTTTGGACCAAGGAAATACACATTTTTCATTGGGTGCAACTTACTGGCTTTAAAGTGTTCGTCTTCCGGACCTACATATACGAAAGACCAATCTTTGCGATTCTCAGCAAGGTCTTCCAGTAATTTCAGATCCAATCGTAACTTTAAGAGAGCACCAATATACCCGATGCGCAGATGCGGGATATTGGCAAATTCGGCGGGCTCAGTGTGAATTAAATTAGGGTCGAAAATACTGAGGTCGCAACCTTGGTCTACATAGTAGCTATTTGGGTTATGCTCAGCACAGTAGTCTTTTAGGTACAAAGAGTTAGCGACTGCTAGATCGTATTTTTGTAGTAATTGCGGCTCTAGGCGCAGACCGTGTTTTTTAAAGTAATCGGTAGAAGTGAGGTTATCGCGTGAGTAGTAGATATTCAATTTTGATTCGAGTAGCTCAGGTGCTAAAAAGCCTTGAAACATTTCACTGTCGTTGAAGAAGTAATAATCTTCAAAGCCCATCTTGGCGGCAGCCTTACGAATTTCGGCAAAGAATTTTTTACTAATAGAATTTAAAGCCCAATCGTAAATCGCACCATCGGGAAGCCAATTGATTGATTCCATTAATACGGCAGGATCTAGGGTATAGAGGCCATCCTTAATATGCGTAATTGGCTCAGCCTTTCCTTCTAGCACCGACA
>PZPB01000091.1:0-5386 GCA_003045865.1 Bacteroidota bacterium
TAATTTCAAGATAAAAAACAACCCTAAAACCAGGAGCGAAATTGAACAAGACTTATTCACATTTTAGGGTGAGTTTTTGCGCGGTCTGACGGTTAGTATATGAAGCGTAGCCTGCCGATAGGCGGCTATGATTTCATATACATTGTTAGCTACATTTATTTCTACCATTTAGTCCAGTCGGAATCTGGTCTTTTAAATGGTTCTATTAAAAATCTATTAACTATATCATTAAATAATTTGGGGTTTGATGCAGGTGTGAAATGCGTTTCTCCTGGCATTATGCATAGTTGAGCTTTGGGTATGTTTTCATAAATCTCTAAACTATGTTTGTTTCTAATAATATCTTCATCGCCAGCGATGATTAGTACCTTTGCCTCTATTTTAGATAAATCTCCAATTGGAATATTTGGCTGGTCTGACAAAAGTCCTACAAGTTGTTTTTGTAAATTCCAGTTTGACGTAGTGTCATGTTCCTGAATTTTTAAGCTAATCGCTTTTTTAGATTGTAAAACGTCATTAACAGCCCAATAGTTAAGGGCTGTTGAGTCAGGTCGTAAATTAGCTCCCATTGCTACAAGTTTATTTATTTTTGATTTACCTGAAATAGCCATTTTTAATCCAACAATACCACCATCGCTCCACCCAATAATATTAATGGAATCTAATTTTAAGAAATCAACTAACCCATCCCAATCTTTTGTTATTTGAGAATATGTAAGAGAATCTGTTTTTAACTCAGATTTACCTTGTCCTCTATTATCAGCAATTATAACTCTATATTTAGTTTTGAAATAATCAATCTGGTTTCCCATTGATTTAATATCACCTCCATTACCGTGAATTAGTAATAAAGGCTCACCTTTTCCGTATTCTTCATAGTAGATTTTAGCACCATTTATTTCAGCATATTTACCTACAGTTTCATTATTTCCATAAGGAGTGTCAAATTCAAAGTTCATTTGGACTTGAGCATTAGCTATTCCGCATATTGAAGTGGTTAACAGTAGAATTAATAGTTTAATTGAGTTTTTCATAATAGTTGGTTTTAATTGTAGCTAATGATTAGTATAAATCCCCTTTTAATGGGGTTTATACATTGTTAGCATTTCGTTTTATTCTTTGATCACCTTGTAATAAGCACTGTTTCCATTAGAGTTTATTTTAATAAAATACACTCCTGAACTTTCATTTAACTCTTATTGATAGGCATTATCCTAAATATTTTTAATGTGCTATTTATTTAAATCAAAAAAAAACCTCTAAAAAGAAGGCTTTTGATGACTTAAGACGGGACTAAACCAGCCCTTATTTATTATTGTTAGATGCTTCGCTTGCCGTTATTTCTGCCGTAATAAACTTTGAGTCTAACATGTCAACTTGACGAATAATTTTATCGTTCTCCCATTGGATCCAAACATGCAATGGAATGGCGTAGTTCTCTTTTGAAAATTTGCCCACTGCGTAAAGCTCACCAAAGTAAGCCGACCACACTTCGCCATTATTTAATTCAAACGTTTGAAGTCTACCTTCCGAAAAGGTGATGTCTTCATAAATACTATGAATATTATTCCAATAGGTAATTGCCTCAGCTCCGCCTGATGCAACAGTAGCGGTGTCTCCTGCTGTTTGTAATGTAAAGCCCTCTCCTAACAGTTGCTTCACATAAGAAAAATCTGCTTTTGCAAAGAGATTCATATTCTTGAATAAGGTTTCAGCTTTAGCGTCATATGAGGTGAAAATTCCGCTTAATGGGTCGCCATTTTCAATAATTTCTTTTTTTGTATTGACATTTTCTGACGAAGATTCAGAGCAAGAAACAAATAGGGATGTAACAATTAATAGGCAAAATAATTTTTTCATCTGTTAAGTTTTATTTTTTGTGTAAAGATAACAATTCTACTTTTACAATGAATGCTAACGTAAGGATATATTCAATCCCTTCCAAAGTGATTCCCTAAAACTAAACATTTTCATTTAAAATAGGGTCTACTATTTCTAAACCTCAGCCCCGCCTTAGCGATTGCAGTGGAAAGCCCACAGGCCCTTGGGCCGAGGACTTGGAACGTAAAGCGCGACCCGCAGGGGAAGGCCCAAAAAATTAAAACTCAAGGCAAAAGCGAGACATCTCTGCGCACATTTACTAATTCTACTAAGCTTAAAAGCTACCTTCGCGGGCGAAAACAAATATTCATATGCACTTTGAAGCATTAGGCTTAGCGCCCTACTTATTAGATTCGATAAAAAAACTGGATTACAAAAGTCCCACCCCTATACAGGAGATGGCAATACCCGTTATTTTACAAGGTAAAGATGTATTGGGTTTGGCGCCTACTGGCTCGGGGAAAACGGCCGCCTATGCCCTGCCGATCATTCAGAATTTGCAAGGAAAAACTAAAACCAAGAATCGACATATTAATGTTTTAGTGCTTGTTCCCACACGTGAATTAGCGAGTCAGGTGGAAGTGGTATTTCGGGCCTTTGCGCAAAACTTGCCCTTTCCTTTAAAATCTATGGCGGTTTATGGGGGTGTTTCTATTAACCCGCAGATGATTGCCATGCAGCACGTGAATGTTTTGGTGGCCACACCAGGGCGTTTACTGGAGCTCGTAGAGTCGAATGCCATGCACTTCGAGGACCTGAGCACTTTGGTGCTCGATGAAGCGGATAAAATGCTTAACCTAGGTTTTAAGAAGGAAATGGATCGGATTTTCGCCTTGCTTCCTAGTCAACGTCAAAATCTATTATTTTCCGCCACCTTAAGTCCGGAAGTGCAAGCGATAGAAAGTATTTTATTAAAAGACCCGACCCTCTTGCAGGTGGAAGCGCCGAAAGATACTATTGAGCTTATTAAGCAAACGGGCTATTACCTAAAAGCGGAACAGAAGGGGCCTTTGCTACGTCACCTTATTGAGAGTAATGACTGGCAGCAGGTCTTGGTTTTTACTTCTTCGGTATACCAAGCCGATTTAGTTGCGGATAAATTAATGAAGCATAATATCAAGGCCAAAGCCATTCACAGTAAAAAAAGCCAGGGCAGCCGAAGCGACTCTTTAGCTAATTTTATTGCCGGTAATTTAAGGGTACTTGTTGCCACAGATCTGTTATCTCGCGGAATTGACATTGCCTTTTTACCGCATGTGGTTAATTACGAATTGCCCCGCTCGCCTAAAGATTTTATTCACCGTATCGGTAGAACGGGTCGGGCGGAAAACCCCGGCGACGCTATAACCTTTGTGACCGAAGAAGATAATCATCACTTTACGGTAATTCAGAAGAAAATGAAGCGCTGGGTAGATATGATTGATGCGGATACCCTAGATTTTAATTAGGTTTCATTCTTTCATTTTCTAATATAAAAAAGCTCCAATCTTTTTAATTTGGAGCTAAAAAATAAGTGCTAAATAGGTTTAATCTGAATGCGAATCTAAGTTAAAGTGAGCTCAAAGTAAATTTGGTTTTCAAATTCCTTCTAAATAGTGGGTTTCGAGCCGTAGCAAAGAAGCGATAGCAGGCTACAGTGATGCATTAAAGCGCAGAAGGCCCTTTTTTAGGTAGGGACTAATTTAAGTTTCCAATGAAAATATAAGATCCTTTTTCTTTTCCAGCGGGGTTAAAGAAAAGAGGCAATTATTTTAAAGATCTAATTTTGATTTTCAACTCTTGGCAATTGCCAATTATTCTTTCACAAATTTGATCAATAGGCACCGAGGTTTTATCGGTTTCTAGGGGGGCGCCGTGTAAATTTGCCAATTTGTTTATGGTTAAAAAGAGTGTGCTCACTAGGGCAAATAAAGGAATCGATAAGTATTCTAAATAGCTCTCTTCGCCCCCAATATCAATATCTCCAATTATAAAGGGTATCATCAACACATATAAAATAACGGTGGCCTTGGTAAAGGCGCTATATATCTTTAAAAATGGTGTGTTTTTGATTCGTTCCGCTTTGCCTTGTATCTCGTAGAACCGATTTATGTGCTGCATCAAATCGCTTTTTTCAATGGTGGCCTTAGCGGCAAATAGTGCCTCGATTTTAGTGGCCGAGGCAATTAAAACCTCATTACTTACCTTATTACGTTCATCCACATTATAATCCTTAAAAAGCTGCTCAGTTGGTGCGTTGCTAATTGGATGTGGAACATCCTTGATTTCACTTTTAAACTGATTAATGTATGCACAGGTTAAATCAATCAAATCGCTCGCCGCCTTTTTAGCCTCCTTCTCTTGGACTAGTACCAATTGGTTCGGCGAAAGAACATAGGTATAAATTTTCGCTGAAAAGCTGCGGGCATTATTAGTCAACTCGCCAAATATTTTCCGCGCTTCCCACCACCTATCATAAGCTGAATTCATGCGAAAGCCTAGAAAAAAAGCTACCGCCAACCCAAAAACAGAACCTATTTGGCTCGACTTCAAAAAAATATGGTCGCCAAACTTTTCTTCCAGTAATAACACGAGTACAGCATAGCCCGTACTCAAAACAAAAAAAGGAAGGGAGATTTTTATGAGCTCCCAGAATCCTCGTCCTTCCGTTTTAATCATAAGTTTAGTTTAAACTTTAGTCATCATCTTCTTCGCTTTCACCCCTATTGAGGAATGTTGCATTACTTGGTGCATCCCCGCGAATTTCTGTATGTCTAATTTCTCCGCCACTAGTGCCGGTTTGTTGGGCAAAAACGAAAACTACTAAAGAAAAAACGATGGCTATAATTGATACCAATTTGGAGAAAGAAGCTCTTTTCCAACTGGCCCACATTCCAATTAAGGAAATACCCCCAAGGATGTAAATTAATACGGCAAGAGTTTCTGCTTTTTCTTCGTGAGCTTTAATGAGGCTTTCATCCACTCCCGCAATATGCTCCACTACTTCCTCGGCCTCCTCGCCTGTTGCAAAGGCCAGTATAGCCGATATTGCCCCTAAAACAAAAAGACCATAGGCCGCTCTTTTAAGGATTTCCGACTTCATTGCAAAACCACCGAGCATTAAGATAAATGCAATTATCGGTATGATAATCGGTAAATGGTTTACTACTAAATGTAAATGTGCTCCGTTCATGATATGCTATTTTTAATTAATGTTCACTCCAAAAAGATATCCTACTGCGGCCGTTAAGCCCATGGCTACTGTGCCCCAAAAAGAAATTCTTAGTATAGCCTTAGTCCAACTTGAACCACCCGCCTCTGCTGCCCACGCTCCTAAAATGATGAGGAAGAAAAGAGCAAAACCATACAGCGAGTACTCTACACCTTTTAGCGGAAAAAAAATCGTAACTATAAGTGGAACTAATCCCCCTACGGTAAAGGCCGCACCCGAAGTGAAAGCTGCTTCCATTGGATTAGCTTTCGTAATTTCATTTATCCGTGCAATCTGCTACACTACCAAATGCTT
>PZPB01000091.1:5396-11023 GCA_003045865.1 Bacteroidota bacterium
TCTCTAATATGAGCGGCTAAGGGATCTACTTCCGAAAGCTCTCTGGCAACAATTAAAGCGGTTTCCTTTTTTAAACCTCTCTTCTCATAGATTTTAGCCAAACGATGCATTTCAATTTCGGGCATTTCTTCTATCTCTTTAGCCTCTCTTTTTATGTCGGCTTTTTCTACATCAGTCTGAGAACTTACGGAAACGTACTCCCCCGCTGCCATAGATAAAGCCCCGGCCGTTAAGCCCGCCAAAGTAGCCAGTACAATGGGCGTTCTTAAATCACTGGCGGCCGCTACTCCAATTGCCAAGCATGCGGTAGATAAAATACCATCGTTGGCGCCAAGAACTGCTGCCCTTAGCCAATTACTCCGCTTAATAAAATGATTATCTAAATAGTCGTCCTCTGTGTCTTTTGGTTTCATTCTAATGCAGCTTGATTTTTAGTGCCTTGGCAAAAAGGAATTTTCGGTAATTCAATATCTTACAATTCTTAGGCAAGGTCGTGCTTTTTAAGCGAGACTCATCTTAAATCTTGCTTAAGAACCTTAGTTTGATATAACATTATAGACTCAGTTTTTCAATAAAAAGGTAAGACACATCTGAGAGGTACCGTTGAAGCAGATCGAAGCAAATAAGATCGATGAAGAATTTCCACTTTTAGTAGAGAAAAACTTGTAATAGATCTTTAGCCTATATTCAAATCGCACTCAGGTCATATGGAAAGTAAAGTGAATATGATAAAATCGAATTTTTCTAATTTTCTGGATCCTTCTTTTTTGATAGCCCTTCTTGCGGATGCTTAAACCTTTTAGAATTAGACATTACCAACAAATAAGGTACACCAAGAACTACGGCTAGGATGAGGGCATACATCTCGAGCTTTTCCTCTCCGAATAAAAACTTCAGCAATGTGCCTAAAGCTATTATGAGCGCCATACCTAGCATGGCCTGCCAAAATAAATTGGCAATACCCTTTATATCATACTTGGCCTTTTCTAAAGCACTCATGGTATTATAGCCCGAAATAAGGAAATACATTTTACCGTATTTAATGAGAGCGCCCAAAGTCACGAAAAGAAAAGCTACTGCAATCATAGTGTTGGTTTAGTCTTTAATGGTTTTCTGCCAATTAAGCTTACATAAAGGCTAGCGCTTAATATTAATAATCCGCCACTAATTGTTCTAATGCTAGGTACTTCATTAAATAAAATTAAAGCGGCCATTACTCCGTAAACGGGTTCTAGGGCAATAACCAAACTGGCGGTGGTGGCACTAATTTCTTTTAAGCTAGAGATGTATAGGCCATGAGCCAAAGCCGTGAAGACGGTGCCTAATAAAATTAGCAAAGCGATATTTTCTGCACTCCACTGGAAGTCGAGGAAAAAAAGCACCGGCACCAAAAACATTGCAGCCCAAAGATCTTGATGAAAGCTAATCTGCCAAGCACTATATTGTCCACTTAAGGCGCGATTTGCTATCGCTAATAAGGCAAAGCTCAAGGCAGATGCCAATCCCCAAAATAGGCCACCTAATTCATTGGGAGACTCTGACCAACTGATAATAGGCACCACTAAATACAGTCCGCAAAGACTGATTAATACTAATACAAAATTAGACCAGCCCAAAGGGACTTTAAGAATTAAGGCTTCGAGTAGAAAAGTGAAAAGCGGAAAAGTAGAAAAGCTAAATAATGCAATGGCCAAAGTACTTAACTGGATAGAATGAAAAAAAGTGGTCCAATGAAAAGCGAGTAAAAAACCCAAGGCCACAAAGCGTAACATATCGCTGTAACTTTGAAGGCGAATAGCTTGCTTCTTAAATTTTAAAATGATCGCTAAAGTAATACTCGCGAAAAACACTCTGCCTAGCACAATCAAAAGTGGGTTTAAGGCCAACCAAGAAGCAAATAAACCCGCCATACCAAAGAGTAAAGCACTACTATGTAGGTTAAGTAAAGCGCGTGATGACTTGGTTATAGGCATATGATTATGGTGTTAAAATTGACTAAAAAACTGAGCTAAAGCACTAATTTTCCTTGGTAAGGGCTCGGTCTTTTTTAAGGGGAGGGAAGATTGATCTAATTTCTTTGTAAGACTCACTGCTAATAAGCGAAAGCTTTCTTTGCTTATGGGCTTGCCTTTGATCTATCGCCTCGCTTAAAACCATGGCCTGTATCGCTAGAATACTAAAAAGCTGAGCAAACATTTCCCTTCCGCGCCAAGCGCTTAAAGTACCGAGACTCACCATATCTTGATTGTCGTTGTTGGTTGACAAGCTTTCAATGCTAACCAATTAACCCAATAATTTCAACTCAATTAATAAGGCCGCGGCAGTAAGCGGTGCTCTCATTCTGTATCGTGGCTTATGACGCAAGATTAAGTACTGATTTTCTTTTTTCTTTTTTTTTATAAAATACTGATAGTGAATGATTTGTTTTTTAAAACGATAGGTCAAAATATAATAAAGAGTTTTATCTATGGAACCCTTGAAAATTTGATACTTTTCAACTAGCATAAAATTATTAGTGCACGGTGCCACCTGAAGGAAAAAGTTCGGATCCATAAACTTCTTTAGAAATATTAACCGCTAAGGTTGAGCTTAAATATTGTAGACTTTAATAATTCGCCTACGATACATCTTATTTATACCAAAACCTATTTTATCAAAATCTTCATTATCAAGTAATTTGAGCGCTTCAAAGAACCCATCTTGTTCAAATTTCAGTTCCATCCTCACCTTATTATTCTGTCTTTGAAAAACTATGTCTTTACTTTATCAACATTTAGTTTATGGCTGTCTTTACCGCCTGCCAGTTCTTAATTTGCCACCGCGCCTGTGCCTGCGCTACTTTATGGCCGTTTAAGTCAAAAAGGGAAATAGGACAATCAACAAACAATTTATCACTTTTGCTTAAAGGTTGAATCACTTGCTCTTCCAGCCAATCCGCTTCAATTTCAAATTTAGCAATGATATCGGTCTTCGCCTGATAGAGATATTCTAATTCTAGCTTTTGCAAAATTAAGCGATAGTTTTTAGGGTTAAGAAGAGATATTAACAATAATCCCGAGCTGATTTCGGCGATGGTGGCCTGAGCGCAAGCGTGAATGCCTTTTAGATGATTGAAATTACTTTTACGATAAGGCGCCTTTACCCATAGATGATGATCGCCAATGGACTCTACCTTAAAGCGATGCGCTTTGTTGAAAGGTACAAAGCGGCTGAGGAAAAAGTTAAGCATAAATAAGTAAGGCTTACTCGTTTGGGCTCGCTTGGCTATTTTCTGTAAATCCATTTAATTTCGTTTAATCGGTCCGCTAAAGTCGCTCATTGCATACGAATTAGAAGGAGCTATGCTCATTTCATTTTGAGCCAGTGGGTTTTGCATTAATAATCTACTAATAATAGAGTATAATTGAGGTTGCTCATGCTGCAAAGCACTAGGCCTTTCGAAGAAATTCTCGCAAAGCACCGCAAAAAACTCATGGATATTAGTCAAAGCGTAAGCTCTAATCAAGGTCGATTCTGCAGGAGATTGTAGAGTACTTAATCTTTGAAACTCGTCTCGCAAGGCTTTCATTAACTGTGCGTTTAAAAACTGATAATCGCCATTTTCAATGCGATTCTCCAATTTCAAGGCATGCGCCATTTCATGAATCGCCAAGTTTATACCATCATCGTCTTTGGCATAGCCATCCTGAAAAGAAGACCAAGACAGAACAATCATTCCGCGCACATTCACTTCTCCCTTATGGTATTGCCTGGTAATTCTGCTGTAATAATCGGTCGGGTAAATTAAAATACGACTAAAGTGTTCAAAACCCATCTTAGGGAAACCGAAACTAATTTCCACCGCCGATGCCGCAATTTTAGCAATCATTTCGGGCACTAAAACAAAGCCTTTACCCCCACGGGGAATGAAAGTTTTTGTGTTAATAAAGATTTGACAACGAATGGCAAAGCGCTTTTGCTCAAGGGGACTTAGTCTCTGATAATAAGACATTTGCCCCACATATAACATATATTCTGGCCTTAAAGCCCTAGGGTAAAAACGTTTGTAGCTTTTAATTCCATAAAAAATAGGCATGACTAATAACACGGCTGCTGCTGAAAACATTATTAGCACCAGAATATAATCGCTACTCGCGAAAAGCTCTTGCCATGACTCATAAGGAGCACCTGTAGCAGGGTTTAACATAAAAAATAATTAAACCCAAATATAACTTTAAAACCTGAGTTCAATGTAAAATTCGACCTCTGGTCTTAAGTCGAAGAGCTGAAGCTACAGCGGGCTATTGCGAAGGACTAAGGCACCAAATACTGCTTTTTAGAAAAGGCTTACACGTTTTTTCCAATAAAAGCTAATCCTGCAAATACTCACCGTGCTGACTATCATCTAAACCACGTTCTTCTTGCTCTGGACTAACACGCAGAGTAATCATGGCATCTACTAATTTATACAGTAACCAGCTACCACCGAAGGTGAAAACAGCCGTAATTACTAAGGCGAGCAAGTGATAGAGGAAAGTTTCTGTTTCACCGTAATAGAGCCCTACCTCCTTGGCGAAAACCGCCGTTAAAAGCATACCGATAATACCACCAATTCCATGACTAGGAAATACATCGAGGGTATCGTCGATCTCTCGTCTGTTTTTAAAACGAATCGCATAATTACTGGCTAAAGCAGCAATGAAACCAATAAAGATCGACTGCGACATCGTTACAAATCCAGCTGCGGGTGTAATAGCTACTAAACCCACTATGGCTCCAATGCAAGCGCCTAAGGCCGACATTTTTCTATTTTGAAAACGATCGTAAAAAATCCAGGTAATCATACCCGCTGCTGAAGCAAGATTAGTATTGGCAAAGGCCGCTACCGCATCTGCATTAGCGCCTAAAGAGGAACCTGCATTAAAGCCAAACCACCCAAACCATAGTAAACCCGTTCCTAAAATTATAAAGGGAATATTGGCAGGCTCATGCTGCTTTACTTTGCGCTTTCCTAAATAAATAGCCCCCGCCAAAGCGGCAAAACCTGCCGACATGTGCACCACTGTTCCACCGGCAAAATCTAAGACACCCCAATTGCGAAAAAGACCTTCAGGATGCCAGGTCATGTGCGCTAGCGGCGCATAAATAAACAAGCTAAAAAGAACAATGAATAATATGTAGGAGCGAAAACGTATGCGCTCTGCAAATGAGCCGGTAATTAACGCTGGGGTGATAATGGCAAATTTCAACTGAAATAAAGCGAAAAGTAAAAAGGGTATGGTTTCGCTAAAGTCGGGATTGGGTCCTAAGCCTACTCCCTTAAAGTTAAAATAGGTAAGCGGATTGCCAATAATACCTCCAATACTATCGCCGAAGCAAAGACTAAATCCCACAATCACCCACAGGATACTTACTACGCCTAAAGCCACGAAACTTTGGAGCATAGTAGAAATAATATTGCGTTTGTTGACCATGCCTCCGTAGAAGAAAGCTAAACCAGGCGTCATTAATAAGACAAAAGCACTGGAAACTAACATCCAAGCGGTATCGCCTTTGTCGATGTTTTCTGCGCCAGTAAAATCGTAGTCCACCGTAAAGATCAAGGAAATCAGCACTAAGGCACAGAGAACGATGAAGTTTAACTTTTT
>PZPB01000092.1 GCA_003045865.1 Bacteroidota bacterium
CATCTAGCTCATTTGCTGTAGCCCGCTACAGCTGCACGATCCAGACTAGTCTTTTCCTTCCATTGAAAATCTGATGCTCTAATTTATTGTCGCATTCACGTTATTTAGCTCGTTTTTCCTAAAATCCGCGCTACATATTTACCCACTACATCAAATTCTAAGTTTACCGAATCGCCGGGCTTTAGGTTGCGGAAACTCGTGTGCTCGTAGGTATAAGGAATTATCGCTACCGAAAACCAATCGTCTTCCGAATCTACCACAGTGAGGCTAACGCCATTAATGGTGATAGAGCCTTTTTCTACGGTAATGTGATTGGGGTTTTTGGGATATTGAATTTTAAACTCCCAGCTACCGTCTTTTTCTTGCACCGATTGGC
The DNA here is from genome assembly GCA_003045865.1 of Bacteroidota bacterium. Classification (GTDB taxonomy): domain Bacteria; phylum Bacteroidota; class Bacteroidia; order Flavobacteriales; family Schleiferiaceae; genus Croceimicrobium. The sequence goes on from PZPB01000092.1 coordinate 377, forward strand.
AAGTTCCCATGGTATCTACATGGCCTTGCACAATATGTCCGTCGAAGCGACCATTAGCCGACATACAGCGCTCTAAATTAACTTGATTACCAACTTTTAGGTGGCCTAAATTGCTCCGCTTTAGGGTTTCATCAATGGCGGTTACCGTGTAGTTTTTGCCATCAATCGCGATCACCGTAAGGCATACGCCATTATGCGCTAAGCTTTGGTCAATCTTTAATTCATCTGTAAAAGCCGATGAAAAAGTAAGGTGAAGATTAGTGCCTTCAGCTCGCAGAGCCTCAAGTTGGCCCATGCTTTCTATAATTCCCGTAAACATAAATTTGATTATCTAAATAAGTGGACAAATCCGGTGGCAACTTGTTCGCTGGAATCGCCTAAACTTTCGGCGGTAAAGCTACAAACGTAATAGTAAACGCCTTCTGGTGCAGGAGCATTTAATTGCTGCGATTGCCCCGTCCAGCCGGGTGAAAGAAACTCTTCTACGCTTTTGGCTTCGTAAACTAAGCTTCCCCAGCGGTTGTAAATCTGAATTTCCAAGTCTTTAACTTGGTCAATTTCGGTGGGTAAAAACTCATCGTTAACACCATCGTTATTGGGCGAGAATACATTGGGAAAGCCAATGGTAAAACAACTTTGAATACAAACTTCGCTGCTTAAAGGACTTTCATTGTCGGTGCCACCAGGATCATTGCCGGCGTCATCTACCGTAGTGGCCGCATAACAACCAAATATGGGTGAGTCGCTCACAAATTTAATGGTAGAATCGCCCTTAGTGGGGATGCTTAAAAAGGGCGTGTCGCCGTAACCGCCTGTGCCCGTGCGGAAGTAAATATTAATGCGCGCCACATCATTACTGCAATTGCCTAAATCTTGCAAACGCCAACTGAAGTAAATGGTATCGGGGCAAACATTGCGCAGACTAAATTGTGGGGTGCAAGGCGCAATGGTATCGCGCGCCACATTGCAGCTAATCTGGCTGCGATTTAAAAGCGGTTGGGGCAAACTATCACTAGCGGTATAGCGCCCCACACTTTTTACATAGTAGCAATAATTTTCGCCATTCGTTAAACCGGTATCGCGATAGCTGGGCGTAAAACTTTCGGCAATACTATCGAAGTTCCCGCTGCCACTAGGGTTTTCGCGGTAAATTACAAAGCGATCATTTTGCCAGGGCGTTATAAATTCGAAATTTAATTGCATGCCGCTATCAAGCCCACTGGTTTTTAAAAACACCGAGCTGGCTTTGCTAGAAGAGCCCACAAAATCGCGGTTTGGGCCAGAGTATAAATCGATGGTATATACGTAAGAGCTATCGCGCGTATTCAGCCCTTGATCGTTGAATTGGCCATTAACTAAACCGTTTTGCGCAGAAATTAACACTGCGTTGCCCGTATTTTCGGTGCTGCTGCGTTTCAGTTCATATTGGTAGGGTGGAGGAAAAACCACACTATCAAATTTGGGGGGAGCAATCCATTCGATGTCGATATCGCCTGTTACCGTTGAGGTACTCGCCACATCTACTTTAGTAAGCATGGGTAGATTTAAAGGCAGGGCGGCACAAAACTCTTCCGAAGCATAACTTTCGGCTTCATCGGCAAAATAGGCCACCACCATGTAGCAATAAAGCTTACCGGTTTCTACATTTTGATTATCTAAGTAGCTACTGATGGCCACGCCACTGCTCAGGGAGTCAATAAACTCATAGCCTGTATAGGCGGGCACCCCTGTTTCACATTCACTAGGAACAAAGCCATAAGTACTTTCGCGACGGTAAATTAAATAACCCTCGGCTTGCGCACAAATACTGGGGTCCCAGTTTAAGCGTAAGGCTCTGCCCTCCGGTCCGGCCGATGGGTTCTGTGGGGCAGGCGCAACTACAGTAATATCAGTCGTATATAAATCAGTAAGGGGAATATCGTTAAAAGCAGGAGCATCTTCAGCTTTAAAAGTTACTTGATAGGGTTGCTTGCGCACGAGGTCGCAGGTAGTGGCCCAATTAAAAAAGCCTGAAACAATAGGTAAACCCGTAGCGCCCGAAAAGGTAGCCGCAGGATTAGTGATAAAGGGTCCGCCAAAAGCGGTTAGATCCACTACATCATTGTCTTGGTCATCGGCCTGAACCACGAAATTTAAATTCGTTCCTGCTTCTACGCAGAAAGGGCCAATGGGTAATATTTCGGGGGGATTATTGGGACAGTCCTCAATATCAATCTGTAAATCGCGGGTAACGTAGCCGATGCGCACGTAGCGACCCTGTGAGTTTTTGCGAAATTCTACAATTTCAAAAGCAAAATTATATTGCCCCACATTTTTAGGTACATCCCAATAAAACAAACCCGTGGTAGGGTCAATTTTTACGGAATCTTGCACATATTGTGGATCGTAAATAGTTTGAATGGGGTCACCATTTTCGGTGCGCGAAAAAGTAAGTCGATAAGCTAAACTATCGCCATCAGGATCAAAGGCGCCCGGATTGTGCTCAAAACGCCTGTCTTTACAGCCGCGCTCTACCGGCGGATTGGTTAAAACGGGCGAACTATTAGGGCCTAAACTGGGCGAGATAAAAAGTTCGCTGGCAATGTAAAAAGGAACCTGGTCACTATTAATAATATTGCTAATACCCGCATTGCGGTTGCGATCTTCCATGTAAATGAGGTAGCTACCTGCGGCAGGATAAGTATGCGTGCCGGTATAAGTATTTTTGCGAATGCGGTTTACCTGATCGATAATTACGCCATCGCGTCCCGTTAAGCAACGCGTATTATTACCGTTATTTCGCAGAAGAACATCGCTACTACCATCGCCCCAGTTAATGGTTAAATCGCAGCGATCGGCACAAAGTTCACAAGCACGGGTGTAGGTAGTAATCGTAACTTCATAGGTAAAACCGTTTAACCATTTATAGGTAATTTCCCCTGCACGGTTATGAGTAGCCTGCAGGCCAAAAAAACAAATTCCGAATAATAGGGTAGCGATTTTTTTCATAATCCTTTTGAAGGTCATCTCCGTTTTAGCTTAACGTAAAAAACAGCTAATTGTGTTGGTCTTTAAAAGCTTTTATTGTTTCGCCCGCTGAAATGATAACTTTGTCCAAATTTAAAGATTCTTTGTTATGAATTTTAGAACTCAGGTGGCGAATGAAAAATTGAGCCACGAAATATACCTTATTAACCATTTTAATCAACTAGGGGAGATTCCCTTATCCGAGGATCAGCGTGACTATCTGCGGGAAAATCTAAAAGCTTCTAACTTTATTTTCTTCCCTCAAAAACCGGCAAATATTTTTGTCGCTTTCGCAGATGATAATGCTAAAGAGCCTTATCAAAAACTAGAAAAACTGCGTTTATTGGCCAATAAGTTGGTCTCCAGCTTAAGTGCTCAAAAGGCAGATAAGGTTTTATTAAGCTCTTCTCTTAAGGATGCTGAACAAGCCGCTTTCGCAGAAGGACTGGCTTTAGGTGCCTATCGTTTTACCAAGTATTTTGTACGGAAGGAGGAAAAGCAAAGTTTGCAGGAAATAGTTTTCCGTCAATTAAATGCGGATACCCTAAAAGATTTGCAGGCGGTAGTAGAAAGTACTTATGTTGCGCGCAACTTGGTAAATGAGCCGCTTAGTTATCTTACTGCCAAAATGCTGGCGAAAGAAATCGAAAAGCTGGGCAATGAGACGGGTTTCAAGGTAGAAGTTTTCAATAAGAAGAAAATCGAGGCTCTAAAAATGGGCGGATTATTAGCGGTAAACCGTGGTAGTCAAGATCCTCCCACCTTCAGCATTTTAGAATACAAATCTGCGCAAGCAAAAAATAGCGCCCCCGTAGTTTTAGTAGGAAAAGGGGTAGTTTACGATACGGGCGGTTTAAGCTTGAAGCCCACACCAGGCTCCATGGATTCTATGAAAAGCGATATGGGCGGTGCCGCGGCAGTAATTGGGGCCATTAATGCCGCTGCCAAAGCCGAATTGCCCATTCATGTAATTGGTTTAATTCCCGCGACCGATAACCGTCCGGGCGAGAAAGCCTATGTACCCGGGGATGTGGTGAAAATGTACGATGGTTCTACCGTAGAGGTTTTAAATACGGATGCCGAAGGACGAATGCTTTTAGCAGATGCCTTGGCGTATGCTAAGAATTATAAACCACAAGTAGTAGTAGACTTAGCGACCTTAACGGGTGCTGCAGCCATTGCGATTGGTAAATATGGGGTAGTAGCTATGGGAACGGCGGACGATAAAGACTTTGCGAAACTCGATGCGGCGGGTAAAGAATGCTATGAAAGAGTAGCGCGCTTTCCTTTTTGGGATGAGTACGACGAATTGCTTAAATCGACCATTGCCGATCAAAAGAATATTGGCGGTAGAGAAGCTGGTGCCATTACCGCGGGTAAATTTTTACAGCATTTTACCGACTATCCTTGGATTCACATTGATATTGCGGGACCCGCCTTTTTAGATAGTGCCGACCACTATCGCAGTCAGGGTGGAACAGGTGTAGGAGTACGTTTGATGTATGAATTCTTAAAATCACTATAATGGACGATCAATTAGAAAAACCCATTATCGGGATTAGTATCGGTGACGTAAACGGCATCGGCATGGAGTTGATTATTAAATCTTTCTCCGATCCAGAATTGTTGGATTTGTGCACACCAGTGGTTTTTGGCTCCACTAAAGCGGCATCTTATCATCGCAATGCGATTGATATGCGCGATTTCAATTTTAATATCTGTCGAGATATATCACAAATACAAGAAGGCCGCGCCAACTTGATTAATGTGTACGAACAAGAAGTTAAGATCGAATTCGGTCAGATAAGCCAGGCGGCGGGCGAATTGGCTTTGGCTTCTTTAGATGCGGCCTGCACCGCTTTAGAAGAAGGAAAAATTCAGGCTTTGGTTACCGCACCAATTCACAAGAAATCCATGCAGAGTGATGCTTTTCGTTTTTCAGGACATACCGATTACTTAGAAGCGCGCTTTAAAGCGAAGGCCTTAATGATGTTGGTTAGCGATGAAATGCGCATGGCCTTAGCTACCGTGCATATTCCGATAAATAAAGTAAGCGAGGCTTTAAGCGAAGATTTGATCCTAAGCCGCTTGGAAAGTTTAGCAAAAAGTTTGAAGGATGATTTTCATCTCCCGAAAGGGAAAATAGCCGTATTAGCCTTAAACCCGCACGCGGGCGACCAAGGCGTGATTGGCAAGGAAGACGATGATATGGTGCTTCCAGCTATCGAAAAGGCAAAGGAAGCAGGGATTATGGCTTTCGGGCCTTTTCCGGCAGATAGTTTTTTTGGAGCGCAGATGCACACAAAGTACGATGCGGTTTTGGCGATGTATCACGATCAAGGTTTAATCCCTTTTAAAACTATGGCTTTTGGAGAGGGCGTGAATTACTCGGCGGGCTTGCCTATAATCCGCACTAGTCCTGATCATGGCACGGCTTTCGACATTGCAGGAGAGGCTAAAGCAGATCCGAGTTCTTTCCGTCAGTCGCTGTATTTAGCCATCGACTTGATCCGCAATCGGGCGATAAGTTCGGAGATCAATTCCAACCCCTTAAAAATCAAAGACAAAAAAAAGTAGAAAGCTCTTGGGGAGATTAAAAATTTTATACATTTGCCCTCCCCAAAAAAAACAGTGGAAATGAAGAATTTGAAAGCATTTGACATTCAATTCTCAGGACTGAAATTGGGGGAGCATCAGTTTGATTTTGAGATTGATGAAAAGTTCTTTGCTCATTTTGGATATGAGGAGTTTGAAAAAGCGGAGCTGATAGCAGATGTTATTTTTGTAAAAAAAGAGAATCAGCTAGAGTTAAATTTCACAGTTTCGGGCCGAGTTTGGTTGTATTGTGATATTAGCAATGAACCTTTTTGGTTTCCCCTAGAGGCCGAATCTCACTTGATGGTGAAATTTGGGAATGAGTTTGATGACAGCTTAGACGAACTACTTATAATTCCGCATGGAGATCACAAAGTAAATATTGCTCAGTATTTATACGAAATAGCAGTATTAGCAAAGCCTTTAAAAGTGGTGCATCCCCAGGTTGAGTCTGGTGAAATGGATTATGACGCTAAGAAACACTTAGTAAATGCCATTCCAGAGGAAGAAGAGGAAGAAGAACAAGACGAAAAGATAGATCCCCGTTGGGATAAGTTAAAAGATTTATTGAATTAATTATTTGAGATATGGCACATCCTAAACGCAGACAGAGTACAACTCGCCGCGACAAAAGAAGAACCCACTACAAAGCTGAAGTTCCTACGGTAGCGGTTTGCGCTGTTACTGGTGAAGCTCACCTTTACCACCGTGCATACTGGCACGAAGGAAAACTTTACTACAAAGGCAAAGTGGTAATGGAAAAAGATCAAGCAGCCGCTTAACAGCGCAGCTGTTTGTATACAGTACTTAAGGCAGTTATAAAAAACTGCCTTTTTTTATGGTAAAGCTGGGTATAGATTTAATGGGAGGCGATCAGGCCCCGTCTGCAGTGATGGAGGGCCTGGAACGCGTATGGCATCATCTCAAGCCTGAAACAAGCATATCATTATATGGTACCATCGAGGCTTTGGCTTTGGTACCTTATTCTCCCCGTATCGAAAAAATAGTCTGTAGCGATTACATTGCTATGGATGAGCATCCCGTAAAGGCACTGCAACAAAAGAAAGATAGTACTCTGGTGCGCGCTTTCGCAGATGCGGCAGGGCAAAAAATTTCAGCCGTAGCTAGTGCTGGTCATTCAGGCGCTATTATGGTTGCCTCTATGCAAATTCTGGGACTAATCGATGGTATTAGTCGTCCTGTGGTACTTTCCGTTTTCCCTAAAATCGACGATAAGCCTCTGGTGGTTTTAGACGTTGGGATTAACGTAGATTGTAAAGCAGAGCAGTTTTTAGAGTTCGCCAGAATTGGATCGACCTACGCCGAGAAAGTCTTAGGTATTCCTCATCCCAAAGTTTCCCTTTTAAATAGTGGTACTGAAAAGTCGAAAGGAAGTTTGCTTTATCAAAAAGCCCATTCCTTATTGGCCGAATATGCGGCTATTCATTTTGAAGGTAATTTAGAACCACGCGATTTATTTGATAATGAAATCGATGTGTTAGTTTGTGATGGATTTACCGGTAATATTGTACTGAAAGAAGTTGAAGCCTTTTTTAGTTTAAGTCAGAAATTAGGCCTGGAACATTCTTTTTTAGAGCAACTAAATTATGAGAACCACGGCGGTTCTCCTATCCTCGGCGTAAAAGGAAATGTAATTTTAGCCCACGGCGCCTCAGGCCCCGAAGCAATAAAAAACATGATTTTAAGCGCCGAGTCAATTGCTCTTGCTAATTTTGTTAGTCAACTAAGCAGTATTTAGCATAAATATATGGCAGTAAAAGCAGCGATTACCGCAGTAGGTGCCTACCTTCCAGAGTTTAAGTTAACCAATAAGGTTCTGGAGACAATGGTAGATACTTCCGACGAGTGGATTACCACTCGTACCGGTATCAAAGAAAGAAGAATCCTTAAAGAGAAAGGCGCAGGGGTTTCCACCATGGGAATCAAAGCCGCTCAGCAGGTTTTAGATAAGCGCGGAATTTCCCCCAAAGATATAGAGGTTGTAATTTTTTGTACGGTAACTCCCGATATGCCCGTGGCGAATACCGCGGCTTTTGTTATTTCGGAGATGGGTATGACGAATGCTTTTGGTTACGATTTACAGGCTGCCTGTTCGGGCTTCTTGTTTGGTCTAACCACCGGTGCACAATACATCGAATCGGGCCGTTACAAAAAGGTATTAATCGTATCAGGCGATAAAATGTCTTCTATAATCGATTATACCGATCGTACCACTTGTGTGATTTTTGGTGATGGTTGTGGAGCAGTACTTCTCGAACCCAATGAAGAAGGTTTAGGAATGCAAGACAGCATTTTACGCAGCGATGGCATTGGTCGTCAATTCTTAAACATTAAGGCAGGAGGATCGATGTATCCCCCTTCTAAAGAAAGCGTAGAACTTGGACAGCATTTCGTGCATCAAGAGGGACAGCAGGTATTTAAATTTGCCGTTACCAATATGGCGGAGGTTTCTGCCCAAATAATGGAACGCAATAATTTAGTTTCCGACGATGTTGCTTGGTTGGTACCACATCAAGCCAATAAGCGTATTATTGATGCTACTGCTAAACGTATGGGTTTAGAGGCATCCAAAGTGATGCTAAACATTGATCGTTATGGTAATACTACCAATGGTACTTTACCCCTTTGCTTATGGGATTATGAGGATCGTCTCAAGAAGGGCGATAATCTTATCTTAGCAGCATTTGGAGGAGGTTTTACTTGGGGCGCCGTCTATTTGAAATGGGCCATTTAAACCTCGTTATTTTTTTTAGTTTTGTTTTAACACGTTAATTAATACTATAATTATCCATGGACTTAAAAGAAATTCAGAATCTTATAAAGTTTGTGGCCCGCTCTGGAGCCGCTGAGGTAAACCTCGAAACTGAGGATTTTAAGATTATTATCAAAACTGAGTCGGCTATGATTCAGGAACACCAGCCGACCCAGGTAATTAGCATGCCTCATCAAGCCATGGCTCCTGCTGCTCCTGCAGCTGCACCTTCTGCATCAGCAGAAAGTACTCAAGCTAGTGATGATTCAAAATATGTTACGGTAAAGTCTCCAATGATTGGTACCTTCTACCGTCGTCCTTCCCCAGACAAAGAACTTTTTGTTAACGTGGGTGATGAAATTAATGAAGGCACTGTAGTTTGTATTATCGAAGCGATGAAGCTTTTCAATGAAATTGAAAGTGAAGTATCCGGTAAAATCGTTAAGATTTTAGTAGACGACCAAAGTCCGGTAGAATATGATCAACCGCTTTTCTTGGTAGATCCTTCTTAGTCAACCAAAAACAGCGATTATGTTTAAAAAAATACTTATCGCCAATCGTGGAGAAATTGCCTTAAGGGTAATTCGTACCTGTAAAGAAATGGGTATTCCTACGGTGGCCGTATATTCTAAAGCAGATAAGGAAAGCTTACATGTGCGTTTTGCAGATGAAGCGGTTTGCATAGGTCCGGCAGCTAGTTCAGCTTCTTACCTAAACATTCCTAATATTATTGCGGCAGCAGAAATTACTAACGCGGATGCGATTCATCCTGGTTATGGTTTCCTTTCAGAGAATGCAAAGTTCTCGCGTATCTGTTCCGAAAACGGGATTAAATTTATCGGGGCTAGTCCAGAAATGATCGATCGCATGGGTGATAAAGCCATGGCGAAAGAAACCATGAAAGCGGCAGGGGTTCCTACTATTCCCGGTTCTGATGGATTGATTGACACTTTCGAAGATTGTCAGCGCACCGCCAAAGAAACGGGCTATCCGGTAATGCTTAAAGCCACCGCTGGTGGTGGGGGCAAGGGTATGCGTGCAGTTTGGAAAGAAGAAGAGCTTTTAAAGGCTTGGGAAAGTGCAAGACAAGAAGCAGCAGCAGCCTTCGGAAACGATGGCATGTACATGGAGAAACTTATCGAGGAGCCTCGTCATATTGAAATTCAGATTGTAGGAGACTCTCGCGGAAAGGCTTGTCATTTATCAGAAAGAGACTGCTCTATTCAGCGCCGTCACCAGAAACTTACAGAAGAAACACCTTCACCTTTCATGACGCCCGAACTACGTCAGAAAATGGGAGCAGCAGCAGTAAAAGCAGCTGAGTATATTAAGTACGAAGGAGCAGGAACAATAGAGTTTTTGGTGGATAAGCACCGTAACTTCTATTTTATGGAGATGAATACTCGTATTCAGGTAGAGCATCCCATTACGGAGCAAGTAATTGATTATGACCTAATCCGTGAGCAGATTAAAGTTGCGGCGGGTGAACATATTTCAGGTAAAAATTACGAGCCTAAACTGCACTCTATTGAGTGTCGTATTAATGCCGAAGATCCGGCGAATGATTTCCGCCCTTCACCAGGTATCATTAAGACTTTTCATGCGCCAGGTGGCCATGGAGTGCGCTTAGATACGCATGTATATGCAGGGTATATGATTCCTCCCTATTACGACTCCATGATTGCTAAATTGATTACTACTGCACAAACGCGTGCAGAAGCAATTGATAAAATGCGTCGTGCTTTGGATGAATTTGTAATTGAAGGTGTTAAAACCACTATTCCTTTCCATCGTGCTTTGATGGATGATCCTGACTATAATTCAGGAAACTATACCACTAAGTTTATGGAAGACTTCAAGTATACAGGAGCTTAGTGATAGGCTAGCATAATAATGAAAGGGCGCTTTAGGCGCCCTTTTTTTGTGGTCTAATCAGTCCTTTTTTATATCCATTGGGTTTAATCAAGTCCCACAAGTTGCTGTGTAAACTTGAGTTCTGTGTAAAATTAAAGTCTCAGATTTTCAAGAAAAGGAAAAACCTGCTAAGCCTCTTACTAAAAGCGTTTTTCTTCGCCTTAGCCCATTGAAACAGCCCGCTATTGCTTTAGTGCTTCGGCTTAAAACCC
>PZPB01000168.1 GCA_003045865.1 Bacteroidota bacterium
GACCACCGACATATGCAATTACCTTTGCGATCACTCGCTTCAACTCTATTCATTTTCATCACAATAAGCTTAAGTGCGCAGTCCTCCCTTAGCGTAGAATATAGACTGGAGCTAATCGAAACTAAGGTTGACTTAGATGAAATTGAAGGTCTAGAGCAAATGGGTCAATTAAAAAATATGATGGAGAGTGCGCGCTATCGCGTCATGTTTAAGGGTGAAAAGTCACGCATTGAAATAAAAAGCCTATTGATTTCACTGATTATGGTAACCGATTATACCGAAGGTAAATCACTTATTCTTACAAGTGCATTAGGCGACAAATCGGCTCAATTAATTGAAGGTGAAGATTATGGGTCCTTATCAGAAATGCGTGAGGATACAGAAGATAAGGTCGAATTTGGTAATAGCAGTAAGAAATTAGCAGGCTATACATGTAAGGATGCCAAGATTAGCAAAGCCGATGGAACGGTAACCAGCGTTTGGTATTGCCCTGATTTAAAAGGAAATGAAAGTCCACTTAACCGTTTCCAATCTCATTTAATAGATGGCTTAATATTGCAAATGGATAGTGAGTTTAATGGTATCAAAGTGCGCTTTAAAGCCGATGAAGTATCCAAAGATGAAATTGATGACAAATACTTGGGCTTTGGTATTCCGAAAGGATATGCGCTTAAGAAACCTGAATTGTCTCAGCTGAAAAATGGCCTTTAAGAAAGTTTTTAAAATTAAGATTAGTCTATAATGTCTGATATCCTGCAAATTATAGAACTCTTTTTTTTGGTGCTACTTGGTGCTCAAGCTGCTTACAGTTTAGTTTTTGCCTTGGCCTCAATTCTTAAGCATCGCCGACCAAAAAATCCTAATCCTACTGAATTAAAGAGTTTCACCCTACTCTTTCCCGCTTATAAGGAAGATGCTATTATTTTAAATTCTGCTCGACAAGCATTGGCTTTAAATTACCCTGCCGAAAAATTGCGGGTAATTATTGGTTCCGATCAAATGAAAGACGAAACAGTGGCTAAATTAAGAGCTGCTAATATTGATGTAGTAGTTATGAATTTTGATCATTCCACTAAATCAAAAAATCTTCTTGCTCAAGTTGAACATGCAAAAGCAGATTTTTGGCCCGACTATTTTATTGTAATGGATGCTGATAACAAGATGCCTGCAGATACTTTGATGGAAATCAATAAATGTCTAAATGATGATTTTAAGGTATACCAAACACATCGAACCGCCAAGAATGATGATACTAAAATGGCAGTTTTAGATGGAATTACCGAGGAAATTAGTAATTCAATCTTCCGCAAGGGGCATCGTAATTTAGGCTTTAGCTGCAGCTTGATTGGTAGCGGAATGGTATTCGAATCGACTTTTTTAAAAGAAGCACTAGAAGGCATTAACAAGGACTCCGCAGTAGAAGACAAGCTCTTAGAGTTCTATATATTAGGGCGCAAGGAGAAAATTGCCTATTTAGAGGACATCTATGTTTACGATGAAAAAGTAGCTAGCGGAAAAAACTTCAGCAATCAGCGTAAACGCTGGATCGCAGGGCAAATTCACGCCTTCCGCAGTCATATTGGTCCTGGCATTATTAAGCTATTAAGTGGCAATGTCGACTTTTTTGATAAAACCATTCAAATGGGTTTGATTCCTAAATTGCTTTTCGCCTTTATCTTAGCAATTGCCGCTGGCTTAAGCTTTTTCTTGCAGGGCTCCGAGTATTGGTATTACCTTTTAGCAGCTTATGCCTTTGCCTTATTGATTAGTATTCCGCGCTGGTACTACATCGTGAAGAACTTGGCCTTATTCATTGAAATTCCTAAAGCCATCTTCTTTATGTTACTCGCCGTTTTACGCATCCGTAAAAACCAGAGTATAAAGCAATTTGAGCATACAGAAAAGACTTTTATTGAAAAGGAAGATTGAGTTATCGGAGCTTAATTAGAGTTTGAGCTTTAGACTTCTTGAGGACAGCTTAATCATACCTATTGATAGAGGCACGTCTTGCCTGAGGAAAAAATTAGTGTTTCCTCAAAAAGCGATCGATCAGCAAGGCCGTAAACAAAATTCTTTGAGGCATTGCCCAAAAGACAATTCCATTAAACTGCGCTTCCTAATTGATATCACTTTGCTTAAGGCCTAATTTCACCTAAGAATTACCTTAGTTGGCGCAAAGGTCTTACTAATATCTTGCGCCCATAATTGCTACTGACACAAGCAAAGCGAGAAATTACCCAAAAAAAATAGTCCCCATCCAAAAGGATGAGGACTAAAATTTTGCTAATGAAAAGTTATCTAGTAACGATCGCGTCCGCCGCCAAAACCACCGCCACCGCGAGAGTTTGAACGACGCTCTTCCTGTGGACGAGCTTCTTTAACTGCGATTTCGCGGCCTTTAATGCTTGCTCCATCTAATGCTTCAATGGCGTTATTGCCATCAGCATCGTTGTCCATTTCCACGAAACCGAAGCCCTTAGAGCGACCTGTTTCACGGTCCATAATAATTTTTACGGATGATACCTCACCGTAAGCTTCGAAGGCGTCTTTCAGCTCATCTTCCTGAACTGAATAGTCCAGCCTTGCAACAAAAATGTTCATTTGAAAAAAAATAAAAATTGAAAAAAAAAAA
>PZPB01000093.1 GCA_003045865.1 Bacteroidota bacterium
TAATCTAATTAAACTATTTAAGCAAACGCTTAAATATAAAATAAGTTATAAGTAGTTGTTGCTGTGAGGATAAGTCTATAACCATTTATATAGCTACTCCTACAAGCTTTGCATGGTGGAGAATTATGTCCACATCCTGCATAATAAAGTTCGATATTTGTCGGTTTCCTTGTACTTTAAAAGAGAGCAGGATTTTTCCTCGCTCTCTTTTTTGTTTCTACCTTTTCCCTTGCGAAATCCCTCGCTTCGATACATTTTTTATTCAGCTTTTTTATCGAAAAACTAAATTCCCCTGCTAAGCTCCTCCAATCTTGACTCCGTTATTAGACTTATGCTATCAAAAAGCTGAGTCTCCCATATACAGCAGCATCCAATGCTAATATATTTATATTCTTAACTGAATACTTTTTCACGGCAATTTTCAGAGTAAAATAGAACCAGCATTAAGAGACTAAAAAATCAGCAAAAAATCCATTTCTTCAAATGCTTTATTAGCAAAAAAGGAGCCTACCCGCAAGCAAACTCCTTTTCCAACCAAACAACAATTTTTACCTAAATCTGACTAGGGTAAAAGCACTTTATCAATTACCTGAATCACACCATTACTTTGGTATACATCATATACCGAAATATTGGCCACATTTCCTTTGGCGTCTTTTACTTGAATGTTATGTTTTCCATTCATCATAAAAGTTAATTCCTCTCCTTGAACGGTTTTTAAGCTCGCCATGCCATTACCTTTTTTAATTGCTTTCGCTAAAGCATCAAAATCATAGGTTCCGGCAATTACATGATAAGTAAGAACCGCCGTAAGTTTTCCTTTAGCCTCGGGCTTCAATAAGCTTTCTACCGTACCTGCTGGTAAATTTTCGAAAGCATCGTTTACTGGTGCAATTACCGTAAAAGGTCCCTCTCCTTGCAAAGTACTTACTAAACCTGCTGCTTTTACGGCTGCTACCAAGGTGGTATGATCGGCTGACTCTACTGCATTGCTAACAATGTCTTTCTTCGGGTACATTGCTTCTCCTCCCACCATTACGGAGTTACTTTGTGCTTGCATGCTTAAAGTAATCGCGAATGCTCCTAAAAATAATCCTAAATTTTCATCTCTTTAATTTCTAATTGATTTCCCTTATTTACGGCTAAAGGAGAAAATCGGATTTCTGAAATGAGATATTTTTTTAGTCTTCTGTAATTTTCGGCTTTGATTTTATACTTATTTACCAGAGTTCGATCTTAAATGAGCTTAGAAATTTTAAACTCTTCAAGGATATGCAAAAAGCACCACGTTTTATTTTAATCTTAGGCTTACTAGGAATGGCCGCTTCTGTTTTTAACTATTTCAATGGACAAATAGACTGGTATATAAACCTCTTCTCCATAGTTGGCAGCCTAGGACTAGTAGTGGCCTATTTTCACACCAATAAGTCGCTAACGAAAAAAGAAGACTAAGCAATATTTCGCATCTTTAAGCCATGCGAATTCTATTACTCCTCCTCATAAGTATTTCTGGCTTTGCCCAGACAGAAGTAAGGCTACAAATCCTCGATAGTATTGGAGCTCCCCCGGAGCTTTTCCTTGCGGGAGATTTCAATGGCTGGCAAGCGGGCGATGAAAAATACCATTTTGTGAACCAGCGCTTAATTATCGATTCCTTACCCGATATAATCGAATTTAAAGTAGTGGGTAAGAGCTGGGCCGAAGTAGAAGCCACAAAAGAGGGAAAGCCGATCCCTAATCGCAAACGCATAATTCGCCCGGGTGCTACCATAGATCTAGAAATTCTAGGCTGGGAAAAACCGCCCAAGCAAGAGCCATTAGCGGAAAACATTCATAGCCACCTAAACGAAAAGGATTTAGTTTATCGGGGCCAGTCAAAAGCACTATGGGTGTACCTCCCCGCTTCTTATAAACTAGAAAGCAAAAAAGTTTATCCTGTCCTCTACCTTATGGATGGCCAAAATCTTTTTCTAAGCCTAGAGGGTAGCGCCGTTAAATGGCAAGTGGGAAAGAGCCTAGACAGTCTTAAATTGGATTTCATAGTAGTTGGCATTGAGCATGGCGGAGTAGAGCGCATCAATGAATTAAGCCCTTATCCTAATCCCAAATACGGTGGTGGCGAGGCCGATTCTCTGTTGATCTTTATCCAAAAACCAGTACAAGCCTTTCTGCGCAAGCGCTATCGCATCAGCGAAAAACGCGAACAAAACTTCATTGGTGGCAGCTCTTTAGGGGGACTCTTCGCCATGAACGCAGTATTGAAGGCGAATGAGAACTTTGGCGGCGCCTTGGTCTTCTCCCCCTCCTACTGGTTTAACCCAGAATTAGCGCTTTACGCATCTCGCTACAGCCAAAAAAAACGCACCTTTGTTTACCAATTAATGGGTGGCCAAGAAGGAAGTGATCCAGCTAAGAATATTGCTCTGGTGAAAGACATGGCGACTATTTTGGAAGCTTCGGAGCAGCCTTGGGTCTGCAAAACCAAAATTGTAGCCAAGGGGCAACACTCGGAAAGCTTTTGGCAGCAGGAGTTCCCAGAAGCGATACTTTGGTTGAATAGCAAAATGCTAGAAAATGAAGGAGAAGAGTAAACAAAGAAAATACGACATTGCCTATTTGAGAATGGCAAGAGAATGGGCCAAATTATCTTTTTGCGAAAGACGCAAAGTAGGGGCGCTTATTGTTAAGGACCGCATGATTGTTTCCGACGGATACAACGGCACCCCCTCGGGTTTCGACAATTTTTGCGAAGATGAAGAGGGCTACACTCATTGGTATGTGCTTCACGCAGAAGCCAATGCAATTTTAAAAATGGCCAGCTCCACCCACTCGAGTGATGGCGGTACTTTATACCTCACCTTGTCGCCTTGCAAAGAATGCAGTAAATTGGTCCATCAATCAGGTATTAAACGATTGGTGTACATTCAGCGTTACAAGGATGACAGTGGTCTTAAATTTTTAGAAAAAGCTGGTGTTGAACTGGCACAGATACCCGAAGAAGAACTTGAAGAATAAAACTCTCTACCCCATTTACTTAGGATTAGCCGTTTGTATCGGTATTTTACTTGGCATTTTCTTCAACTTCCCGCATCAAACGGTGGCTTTCAATGAGACAAGTGAGCGCGAGCAAAAGTTGCGGCAAATATTAAACTACATCGATTACGAATATGTGGATAAGGTAAATACCGACAGCCTACTCGACCAAACCATTAGCGAACTTTTACATCATCTCGACCCCCACTCTACCTACATTCCCCAAGAAGATGTGCTTGCCTCGGAAGAGTCTATCCGTGGAACATTTGTGGGCATTGGTATCGAATTTAAAATTTACCGCGATAGCTTAACGGTAGTAAAAGTTATTGAGGGTGGCCCATCTGCGCAAGCGGGAATTTTAGCGGGCGATCGCATTTTAAGGGCCGATACAATTAGCTTATTTGGGCCTACTTTAAACGCCGCCAAAGTAGTAAGCACGCTAAAAGGCGCCCGCAATACTAGCACCACTTTAAGCATTAAGCGCTTCGGCACAATCCAACCTTTACTACTTAAAGTAAAGCGTAATAATGTGGATCTCAATTCTGTACAATCAGCTTTTATAATTAACGACAGCATTGGCGTAATTAAGCTGACCAAGTTTAGTGCGCGTAGCACCGAGGAAATCCAAGAGAGCATTAAGAACCTAAAAGCACAAGGGGCAACCGCTTTAATCCTCGATTTACGCGATAACCCCGGTGGGCTCTTAAAAGCAGCAGAACAGATTTCCGATCAGTTTTTAGAAAAGGATGCTTTAATCGTTTTCACCAAAGATCGCAACGAGAAAAAAGAAGAGTTTTTTGCCACCCGCCAGGGGAATTTCGAAAAAGGTCAAGTAGCAGTGCTGATCAATCGAGGATCCGCTTCGGCCAGTGAAATTGTAGCAGGCGCCTTGCAAGACAATAAACGGGCGATAATTGTTGGTCGCCGATCTTTCGGAAAGGGCTTGGTTCAAGAGGAAATAACCTTAGGCGATGGCTCTAAAATGCGTCTCACTACCCAGCGTTATTATACGCCTTCCGGCAGAAGCATTCAAAGAGACTATGAGACCTATGATAGCCAGTTTAGCTTTCATGGTAGAAATCCCGCAAGAAAAAGTAGCGCCGATTCCACCGTGCTTTTACCGGAAGAACAGGAATTTTCGAAAGGCCGCAACGAAGGGGGTATTTTACCCGACGTGGAGGTAGGTTATGACACAGCTGGTACTACCCGTCTACTTTATCAACTAGCCATGAGTGTTAACCTCGACGAAAAATCTTTTGAGTTTGTAGATAAGAACCGCGCGCGTTTTGCCCAATGGCCTAGCGATAGTTTTATAGATAATTGGCAAGCCGACACTAGCAGCTACCAGCATTTTTTCGGTAAGGAAATGACCAAATATATTTACCAACAAGATAGCATTCAGCAGGTCGTATTAAACAACCGCCTAAAAGCTTTTATCGCCTATAATTTATACGGCAATAATGAATATCAAAAAGTTTACTCTTTCGATGATCCCTATATTTTAGAAGCTATTAAGGCATTAGAGGGTCAAAATAAAAAGCAAAGCAATTAAGAGATGGAATACCGCAGATTAGGAAAAACAGGATTACAAATTAGCGAAATGAGCTTCGGCTCGTGGATCACCTTCGGGACGCAAATCGGTAAGGAGCTTGCGCAAGATTTGATGGTGAAAGCTTACGATAATGGGGTTAACTTTTTCGATAATGCCGAGGTTTACGCCGATGGCAAAAGTGAAATTCTAATGGGCCAAGTTTTAAAGGATGTGAACTGGAGCCGCGATTCGTACCTGGTTTCTTCCAAAGCATTTTTTGGCATTAAAGGACTAAAAGACTCGCGTCCTACCCAAATGGGAAATACCCGCAAGCACCTCACCGAAGCTTGCCACCAAGCGCTAGAGCGCCTGCAGGTCGATTATTTAGACCTTTACTATTGTCACCGTCCCGACAAAAACACGCCCATGGAAGAAACCGTGTGGGCGATGCACAACCTAATACAACAAGGGAAAATATTATACTGGGGCACCAGCGAATGGAGCGCGCAAGAAATTATGGAGGCACACATGGTGGCCAAGCAGTATAACCTGATTGGCCCCAGCATGGAGCAACCGCAGTACAATATGATTGTACGCGATAAAGTAGAAGTGGAATTCAGTCAGATTTATAAAACGGTTGGTTTAGGCACCACTATCTGGAGTCCTTTAGCGAGCGGAATTCTTACCGGTAAATACAATGACGGCGTGCCCAAGGGAACCCGTTTAAACCTCAGCGAGTTAGGCTGGTTGGCGAAGAAAACTTTGCAAGAAGAGTATTTTGCGAAAGTGAGAAAACTAACGGCCTTAGCCCAAGATTTAGGTATAAGCATGCCCCAATTAGCCATTGCCTGGGTTTTGAAAAACCAAGATGTGAGCACGGCGATTTTAGGTGCCTCCAAAACTAGCCAGCTTGATGAAAACCTAAAAGCAGGCGACGCTAAAACCCTACTAACAAAGGAAATAATGGCGAAGATCGAGGACATTTTAAACAACGCTCCCCTTCACCCCGACTTCTAAACTAGACAGACATATTAAATTTAAAAACAGCGAGAAATACTAAATTCTCGCCGTTTTTGTTTTTATAGACCTAAGACCATCCATTTATGACAAAATTCTTTCTAGCCCTAGCCTTAATCTTCAGCGCTGGCTTATCCGCGCAAAGCGAAGAAGAAATAGATTCTATTCAAAAATTATTCAAAGCGCGCGATTATACTTGGGTAGATTTTGACAATAATATTTTCAAAATGCGTAAAGCCTTCAGCTCTGAGTGGGGCCTTTTCAGCTGGAATGTGGAGGAAAAGCAATTGCTTCCCATGGAATACGACTCGGTGAGCTTTATGGTAGATTATGAACCCTTTAGCATTGTAAAACGCAAGGGACTCTACGGTATTTTTCTCCTTCCCTTTGAGGTGCAAGACGCGGCAGAACGTGTGAACTGTATTTACGAAGAACTGCGAAAAGTAGAAGATTACCCCCATGACAGCGATCCTTATTTACTAGCCAAGAAAAACGGGAAATGGGGACAAATCGATTGGTTTACAGGCTTCGAAATAATTCCTTTTAGCTACGCATCTGCGAAAGCGGTACCCCTGCAAAAAATAGATAGCTGGGCTACCGAATTAATAAAAGCGGCACGCCAAGAACTACAGGCCGATTTAGTGTTTCTAGACCAAGGTAATGGCGACGGCGTTTTTAAAGCCCGCAATGCTAAAACTAAAAAGTGGGGCATGTACCAAGGCATGGAAAATGCACAAACTCTGATACCTGCTAATTACGATAGCCTCGACTTTTTTGGCTGGAACCGTCCCTTCACGGGAGTTTACAATAATGGCAAAGTTGGCTTTTATACTTCCGCCTGGTCTTACGATGATGCCGACCAAGTGGTGCCCTGCGAATATGATTCGTACCGCATTTTTGAAGGAACACGCGACTATTACCTAGCAGTAGAACGGGATGGGAAATGGTGCTGGCTCAATTGGCGGGAAAATACTTTAAAAGGAGCCTGGGTAGATGATATGGATAAACTGCGTAATCCAGAAGATGATAGTTGGTAGTTTTAGTACTTAGTACGCTGCGCTTTGAGTATTGAGCAAGGAACTCAGTTGTAATTCAGTGGGAATGGACGTGGATGATGGAGAGGAAATTCAGTTGTAATTCGGATTAGGGTAGAGACGCGATTTATCAGGTCTAACAAGGGTTTTGACATATAGTATCTGACAAAGCAACTAATAAACTGCGGTTATCCTGAACTCGTTTCAGGATCTAATTCATTCGTTATTAGATTAGTGCAAATATGAAACCGGCTTGTACAGATGATCACAAATTCATTCCATTAAAACTCCTGCTTGTCTATTCTATTTCTTGTAAACCTTCCTTAGCAGCTGATTTTCTGCAGTACTCACCCTAATAAAATACAGACCTGCAGGCAGCCCACTTAAGCTTAGCTCAATTTTGCTTTTATCCGGTTCTACTTTTAAATCTTTAAAAAGTGCACCATTTACAGAAAGAACTTGCACTCTATTAATCTCATCTTCGCACTCAATATTTATCCATTCCGATACTAGGGTGGGATAAATGTCCACTACTAGTTCTTCAAACGAAGGGTGTTTTAAAAAGTGGTTTCCGTTAGAGTCAATAAATAATACTCTTGCTTTAATCTGATTCTGTAAACTCCTAAGTTCAAGGCCATGCTGCCATTTGATAAAGGCAACAACTGTCTAAACTTAGTATCATAATATCCCGATTTCGAAGTATCCATAATTATATTTTCATATTTCAATACAGAACCTTCATATAGCCTCACTTTTAGCGCCTGTATATCAAATCCAGACAAAGAAGTATCTAATTCGGATAGCGGAAAATCAAACTCCTCTACATAGAAGCTAAAGCGTCCACGGGAATAGAAGTGGAAGTAATGATCTGGGTTATAATTTAGCGTATCTGGATTATACGATAAGGACTTTACTTCAAAAGAGTCAATATTTAAACCTGTTAAAATATCCTCTTTAAGCACCGCTCGATCTAAGGAGTTATTCGAATTATATCGGACCTCACTGCTAATTAAGGTATAGTCCTCATAATCAATTTCAGAGGACATATTCCAATCTCTACTAACCGATATAGGCCTAAGGCTGTCTAATAAGACTAAGGCATATTTGGATTTATTATCAATGAGTGTGTTAGTTGAATCTAG
Source organism: Bacteroidota bacterium (assembly GCA_003045865.1). Taxonomy (GTDB): domain Bacteria; phylum Bacteroidota; class Bacteroidia; order Flavobacteriales; family Schleiferiaceae; genus Croceimicrobium. Next base: position 7,758 of record PZPB01000093.1, read on the forward strand.
TTTAATGAAGTCATAAAAAACTACAGCGGTGTCGCTTTTTCGCCAAGAAGGACCTTCGATATAAATACTAATCAACTTATAAGTACTATCTAAACCCATACTAGAGGCAATCTGAGCACTATCAATCGTCAATAAAGTATCTCCATCTGTTATCGCTAAAGCATTCATTTCATTCTTTAGAGGATTATAGAGCCAAAAAGCATCGCGGGAGTTAATAAAGACATCCCTTTGGTAAAAGTTAGGAATAATAAAGTTGCCTTTAAGGCTCCATTGCACTTGGTGATTGTCTGATCTTCTAATCTCTAATTCTTTTGACAATGATTCTGCTATGCTGGAAAAAACGGATGAGGAATCTCTCGATATTAAATAATGACCATCATTAGTCCAAGCGCAGCCAACTGGAATAGTAGGAATAATTGCTCCAGCTAGAGACACGGAGTCTAATAAGGTGCCATCAATACCAATTTGACTTAGCACCGGTATATGACCACTACCAGGACGATTATAAATCAAAGTAGCCGCATCTATGATAGTATCCCCCGTACAATGTAATTTGAAAGTTGCATAAGTTAAAGGTCCACTGTAAGTATCTTCTGTGAGATAGGACCATTGGGCAGAACAGTTAAAGTAACTGACTAAAAAACTTATCGTTAATAGTATGCTCCTCATTTACTTGCTGAATTAGTATTTAAAAAGCTTAATAAATCTGCTTTGCTTTATCTTCAACTTGTTAAGCATCTAATATAGCAGGTTTCCCCTGCTAACAAGCAGATATTTTAAATAAATGACTCTCCGCCAAAATAATAGTGTTTTTTTAGTGCCATACCATGGCTGTTCAACTGCTGCTAGCACCACTCTTTCAAATAGCTGTTCACCAAAATAGCGCCTATTTACTTTATAGCAGTATTCATTAAGGTAACTCTGCAAATAATCATCTTTTACATTATGATACTTACCCAAAAGCTCTCTTTTTAGGTTGGAAATAGCCGTGTGTACCCACGGTAGTTTCTTCTCTGCATCTTTTCCTGGTATCTTTTCCGCCAAGTGTTTTTTTACATATTTATGCAAATGGAGTAGGACCTAAAGCCATCTGTGACTAAAGTTGAGGATTCGTTTACATTTGTTGCAACTACTTTTTCAAAGCTCTCTGATGTCTGATCTTCAATCACTTTCATCTTCACAAAGCGAAGCTTAGTCGACTTCTTATTCTTCTTTTCCTGCACCTTCTCTGACCCTTTTGATGTGGAAGCCATCATGGCTATCGGAGTCTTCGAGAGTGTGCCGCGACCTTTCCTCTTGCCATAGGTATCGTCTTCTTTATAATCAGAACTCGTCTTAACAAAAGCGTCATCAAACTCTACGATTTTATCTAGCTGATAGCGATCATCTCTGTTGCCCATAGATTGTCGGATTTTGTGCATCATCGCCCAAATGGGCTCATAACGCTTATGACCTAATTGTCGCTGCATTTCCAAAGCGGATATGCCTTTCTTGGTATTCACCATTAAAAAAATAGCATAAATCCAATAATGGTAAGGCAATTTAGAGGCTTCCAAAAGAGTACCGCTACGTAGAGAAATCTGCTTCATGCATTCTTTACATTGCCACCTATCATGTGAAGGTATCCAGTGAAAATCCGTACACCCACATTTTGAGCACTTTAAGCCTTGTTTCTCTCTAAACTCTTTAAAATATTGTTTGCAGGCTTCTTCACCACCAAATTGTTTTGAAAACTCTAATAACCGCATAGTTATGTTGTTGATATTCAAACATAAATATACAAATTATTAGGATAGCGGACAGTCATTATGTCATTTATGTCTACGAGCACCAAACAGATTGGTACTACGGTATAATTTGTAATGGAGTCTAATATTTTTTCTAATTATGCACCTTTCTCTTTTCTAATTCTTGGAATTCTTCCTTATTTCGCAAGTATTCGAAGGTGGTCAAAAGTTTTAAGTTAATGTATAGCTATGTAAAAGAGCAAGGTTTAGTGCTTTCTGATCCCAACGCATAATATTAAGTGGTTGTAGGTTATGCTGAAAATTACATAATTCAGGGATTCAATGTTCTTAAACCTGAGCAAAGTGTTTCAGTGATGAGAGCATTCGATCTTGAAAGTGAAGTTTTCATAGAGGAAATAACCACAGATGTATTTGAAGAAGTTTTGTTCAACCTTGAAGCTCTGGAGGAAACTGAAACAGCGATAACTTCCTCAAGAAGACTTGAACAAGGATATTTGAAGAAAAATCTATTTGGTAAAAGAATCATTGGTTCTTGTGCTTGTTGTAAAAAAGAATATCCAGTATCATACTTAATAACAGCTCACATCAAAAAGAGGGCTTTCTGTCAGCCACATGAAAAGAGAGACTTGAATGTTGTAATGCCTATGTGTAGGCTTGGATGTGATGAGTTGTTTGAGAAGGGCTACATAAGTGTTTTAGATGGACTATTTGTTGACATGTTGAAAACACCGAATAGCGTTGAATTGCAGAACTTTATTAATGAAGTTTCGGGTAATACCTGTGAATATTATAAGGAGGAAACCCAATCATATTTTGAATGGCACTATGATCATCATCAATAAATACTAGACTTAAGTCAAAAAGCATAATGCATATCCTTCGGGGTACTACTGTTAATAGCTAATCCGGAAACCATAATAAGTAAACAAACCATGAGAAATTTAACAGTAAGCATATTCACCCTATTGTTTGGGCTATGCTTTATCGGGTGTGATGAAATATCCCGTGAAAGAAAAAATGAAGTTGTAAAACAACTTACAGAAGAGGAACTAAGACAACAGCTAAAAAATAAAGAGTGTGACTTTGCTCAAGATTATTTAACGGGGAAATTCGAATTTAGACCGATTTAC
>PZPB01000094.1 GCA_003045865.1 Bacteroidota bacterium
CAACATCTAAGGCGTAATCGGAGGAAGATGCCCCAAAACTTAGGGCCCAGCCGAAATTAGGATTTTGGGCGGTGCTTGGGGCAGCAAGGCTACAAATAAAGAGTGCTGTAAGGAACATGTTTTTCATAAAGGCATCTAAATAGACTAACTAACGTGAGTTCGACCTAAAATTAGGCCTCAGACCTCTTGTAAATCTGAGGCTCTAATTTATTGTCGAATGCACGTTAACTAAGGGCAGGCAAAGATGCATAGATAAAACTAATTCAGCTCCTGTCTTATTAAGACATACAAGTTTTTGGGGTTTTCCCAGAAGCGCCTGAAATTCCAGTTTTCAAAAAACGCTTTGTTAAATTATCAACAGAAAATACCCCAAGCCATTTAGGCGGAAATCACAAATATCAAGGCAATAATCGCATTACGACCTAAACGACAAATATTTTCTTAGCGGCCGTTAGCGCACTGAAAATACCCGCTACCATAACACAACCTAAAAAGAAGAGGCGGATATTGGCGGCCTAATTAGCCTCGCCAATAAAGAAAGTCCAGATTAAACCCGCTGCTAAAAAACCCTTGTGAATATATATTAAAACCTTTTTGCTTAATTCCCTATTGGCATAGATGCAGGCCTAGGCTAGAGCCTGTGGCGCTTATACTAATAGCAGAGTCACCTGAGCTTGCTAAGATGAATTCGGAACCCCTTTGAATATTCATTATTGTTTAGATTGGTTAACCCTTAAAGCTAAGTGTTTCATTTTTAAATGATAACATTAAAAGAAGTAGCCAATACTTTCAAATAGAAGCATTTCTAGTAACCTAAATTACCAAGCTGGCACGAAAGCCCGCCTGAGGGATAGCAGTGGAAAGCCCACAGCGAGGAACGAGCGAGGACTTGCAACGTATAGCCCGACCCGCTATGCTTGGAGCCTGCGGAAAGCAGAAGGGACAGGCCCAAAAACAAAAACCAAGGGCAAGCTTGGTCTGTATAACTTGACGGTGAGGGAGATGGCGCCTTTTTAATGGAAAACTTGACTAGCAAATTTTAATGGGAAGTCAGCCTCTTAATAAAACTAGGCTTCACTAACTTCGCCATTACTCTATTCTCCTACTCATGAAACGAAAGAAATGGCTGTGGCTTCTGCTCCTGCTGCCCCTAATCCCTCTTACTTTTTTCCCGGGATTCTTATTTTACACCACCGCTCCTATTGTAGAGGGCTTAAGCGACTTCAACTTGGCCTATAATGAAAAGCAGGCCTTGGATATTTATTTTCCTACGCAAAAGAAGTATGAGGCAGATCCGGTAGTGGTTTTTATTCACGGCGGCGCTTGGATTACCGGCCGGAAGGAGTCGATTAATTTTAACCGTTTTAATGGTGCGGTTGAGAAATTGCGCGCACAGGGATTCGCAGTAGTTTCACCCAGTTATACCTTGGCGGAAGATGGGATTAGTCCTTTTCCGCAAAATATTAAAGATGTAATTGATGCGGTGCTTTGGTTGAAAAAAAATGCTAGCGCCTACGAGCTAGATAGCAATAGCATTGGACTTTTAGGCGAATCGGCTGGGGCTCATTTAGGGCTTATGCTCGCTTTTCACGCTTATGCAGATGCGCATCCTGATTGGCCTAGGCCGGAAATTGATTATTTGGTGGATGTATATGGACCCACGGAAATGCGGACTTTGTACTTTTCTGAAAAGCTCGATTCTCTCAATAGTTTTATCGAAGATTTACCTGCGATTTTACGTGAGCCTCTCGATATCTCGCGAAACTTAATGGGCTTTGATCCGCAAAAAGACAGTGTAAAAGCAAGTCAGTTTATGCACGAATATTCACCCATTAATTTTCTAAAATCAGAGCTACCACCCGTTTTGATAATTCATGGCGATCAGGATCAACTGGTTTCCGTAGAACAATCGCAGCTGCTTGTAGCGAAAATGGATAGTCTAAATTTAAACTTCGAATACCACGAATTAGAGGGCGTCAATCATGCGTTTTTGGGCGTAACCGACAGCCAAAAAGATAGCATACAATTTTGGATTAGTGGGTTTATACTAAAGCAGTATCCATTAAACTAAAGTCTATGAATAAGCTACCAGCCCAACTAGATATCGCCTTCTTAGGGGCAAGATTCGCCTTAGTTTTGAGCTTACTATTCTTTAGCAGCTGCAAAAAGGATTCGCCTGCTTCTAGTCCGTCCGCTCCGTCACCTACCCTTGAGGAGCAAGGAATCATTTCGGCTCTCGACTTATCTTTTTACCCTACCTATTTCCAAAACGGCCCGCAGTATCTGGACTCCAATGGCCATGCAATTGAACTGCTGGATTTTATTAAAGAACAAGGCGTTAACACTGTGCGCTTACGCTTATGGCATAGTCCTACTACTAATGGCTCCAGCTTGGCACAAGTAGATAGTTTAGCCGAGATCCTTCAGCAAAAAGGAATAAAGGTTTGGCTCTGCCTCCATTATTCTGACACCTGGGCCGACCCTGGTCACCAAGAAACCCCTTTAGCTTGGAAAGGACTGAATTACAGCACCTTAAAGGATAGCGTACGCGCCTATACTTCTATGGTTATGCAGCGTATTGCCCCCGACATGGTACAAATTGGCAATGAGATTAATCCGGGCTTTTTACACCCTTATGGCCGACTCAATGATAATGCTCCTCAACTTAAAGAGCTCTTATCTATTGCTATAGAAGAGGTGCGCGCTCTTGACTCCACGCTTAAAATTATGCTGCATTTTGCAGGCGTAAATAATGCTGCTTGGTTTTTTAATCAAATGAGCGATATCGACTTCGATATTATTGGTTTATCCTATTATCCTCTTTGGCATGGCAAAGATTTGCTAGAAATAGAGAATAGCCTTAATAGCTTAGCCCAAGATTTTCCTCAAGACCTACTTATTGCCGAAACGGCCTATCCATTTACGCTAGGCTGGAACGATTGGACTAATAATATTGTAGGTTGGGACGAGCATTTAATTTTGCCCGATTATCCTGCCAGCGCTCAGGGGCAGAAGGATTTTTTAATGCAGCTTCACGGAATGGTTTTAAAGCAAGAAAAACTAATTGGCTTTGCCTATTGGGGCGCCGAAATGGTGGCTTTTCGCGGCGATACTGCTAGCAATGGTTCATCTTGGGAAAACCAGGCCCTATTTGATTTTGATAAAAAGGCCTTGCCTGCTTGGGAGGCTTTTCGGTTTTAACCTGAATAAAAGCTAAAATCAGACAGGCTCACTTTCTGTCCAGTCTCTTTGTCTCTCCACGCTAATCACCCTGCCTTAAAAACTTCGAAAACGAAAATAAAAACAAAGTCAAGCTTAGGCTAAGAAAGGAGGCCGCGCCAACACCAGTGGCAATATCTGCCCCGCTGTATAAATAGCTATATAATAAATAGCTCCCCATCAGTAAAAAAACAAGAGACATCAACTGAAATATTTGTTTCATCTTAGACTTAAAAGCTTGATTATGGCGGGCAAATTAGGCTTTTTCCAATGGAAAGATAAAATAAGAGCGGCAAAGCTTAATAAGGTCTTTTTTTCAGTTAATTTTGCCTTCAATCAAGGAAATTGATATGGAAAATACACAGAACAACATGTCTGAAAATAATAAAGACATGGAACAGAAAAATCTTAGTGGTGCAGAGGCTACTAATGAAACTACAAAGCCTCAAATAGCGGATGAAAATCTCAAAATTGAGGAAGAAAACACAAGCGCTGAAAACGCTGAAACTACTACCGTGACTGAGGAAAGTGAGGAAGTAATTCCTACCGCAGAAGGCTCTGAAACCGGTGAAGTGATTGAGGTAATTGAAGAACAACCCGCTCCTTCAGAAAAGCATGACGACTTAGAAACAGAAGATGATACCCGGGAAATCGAGAGTGATGAAGATCATGAGGAGGAACATCCCGATGAATTGGAAATGCCCGATTATGCGAGCCTCAGTCTAGAAGACTTGGTGAGCAGCGCCGAGAAATTAGTGAAGGAGCAGCCGATCCAAAAAATTAAAGATCACATTGAGAGTATTCGTAAGTTCCTTTTAAACCACCTAAACGAAGAGCGCAGCGAGAAACTAGCGGAATTCGTAGAAAACGGTGGTGTTGAAATGGACTTTGAATACATTCAACCCTTACGTGAGAAGTTCCGTCCTATCTTTCAGGAATATCGCGCCAAGCGCAAAAAATACTACGATGAACTTAGCGCTAAGCTAGATTCTAACCTTTTAACGAAAACTAATTTAATTGAAAAATTAAAGGAAATCGTTACCAAGGAAGAATCTATTGGCGACACTTTTAAAGAGTTTAATCAGATACAAGAGGAATGGCGTCAAACCGGGCCTGTGCCGCGAAACAAGAGTAATGACTTATGGCGCACCTACCACTTCCACGTTGAGAATTTTTACGAATTTATTAATATCAACAAGGAATTACGCGACCTCGACTACAAGAAAAATAAAGAGGCTAAGCAAAACCTTATAGAGCAGGCGAAAGAAATTTTAAGCCTCGATAATTTAAAGGATGCTTTTGCCAAATTGCAAAAACTACATAAAGATTGGCGTCGCACTGGTCCCGTTGATCCAGATAGCCGTGAGCCTTTGTGGGAAGAGTTTAGCGATATCACCAAGAAATTCCACGAAAAAAGAGAAGAGTTTTACGCAGATTTACGCGAGAAAAGCAAAGTCCTTTTGGCGGATAAACGCAATCTCGTAGCAAAGATAAATGCTATTCCGCGCAATTTTACCCGTCATCACGAATGGCAAAACGCCATTAAAGAAATCGGTGAAATTCAGGAGCAGTTTAAAAAAATTGGTCGTCTTAACATTCCCGAAAACAATGAAGTTTGGGAAGAACTAAAGGCGGCTTTACGCGATTTCAACCACGCAAAGAATGAGTTCTACAAGGATCTTAAAAAGGATCACCAAGAAAACCTTGAAAAGAAACGTGCCCTATTAGAAAAGGCCGAATCTTTAATGGAAAGCGATGATTGGCGCAATACCGCTAATGAACTTAAGCGTATTCAAGCCGATTGGAAAAAGATTGGTCACGTACCGAAAAGTGAAAGCGATAAGATTTGGAAAAGCTTCCGCAAAGCTTGCAACCACTTCTTCGATCGCATGACCGAAAACAATAAGAAAGCGGATAAAGCTTTTGAAGTAAACCAAAAGCAAAAAGAAGAAATTCTTAGCGAGTTGGAATCTTTCACCATTGATCCCAAAAATAAGAAGGAAGCTTTAAGTAGCATTAAAACTTTTATCAATCGTTGGAAGGAAGTGGGTCCAGTCCCGCGCAATCAGCGTAATAAGGTGGATGGCAAATTCAACAAGATCATTGACGGACTTTTCAAAAGCATTGATATGGATCGCGAGGAATCGCAGCGTATTCGCTTTGAAAACAAGATGGAAAACTTGGCCGATGAAGGCGGAGTGGATAAGCTAAACAGCGAACGTGACTTCTTGAAACGCAAACTGCAAGAGGCCCAGTCTGAACTGCGTCAATTGGAAACTAATATGAGCTTCTTTAGTTCTAGCGATCCAAACAGCAGCATTGTAAAAGAAGCCCAGAAAAGTATCGATACCCAAGCCCGAACGGTAGATGCCATGAAAAAGCAACTTAGCATGCTTACCGCTAAGGTGAAGGACATTATTAAAGCAGAGGCTGCGGAAGAAGCCGCAGCGAAAGAAGAAAACGAAAATCAAAACGAGGCTTAGGGATTTATAAATGAACAATCCCACCCAGGTTATAATGCCCATTGCCATCGCTATAATTATGTTCGGCATAGGTATAAACCTGAAGTTCAAAGACTTTAGTAGAGTATTTCTGCATCCCAAGGCCATTTTGGTGGGCTTGGGAGCGCAGTTTCTACTGCTGCCTTTGATTGCTTTTATTATGGCTTGGCTTTTACCCCTCACTCCGCTGTATAAAGTAGGATTGATATTAATTGCTTCCGTACCTGGAGGAACCGCATCTAATTTGGTAACCCACATGCTCAAAGGCAGAGTGGCCCTCAGCGTTAGCCTTACTTCTTTCAATAGTTTTGGTATTTTACTAAGCATACCACTCTACCTAAGTTTGGCCATCGAGCTTTTCTTACACGAGCATCCTTCTAAAATCAGCATCGGTATTTTAGACACCTTTCAAGAAATCTTGTTTACCGTTGTACTGCCTGTAATTGGTGGTATTTTGGTCAATGAATACGGTCCCGATCGGCTTATCGAGAAATTACGGAGACCCCTTCGCTGGATTTTGCCCGCTATACTTTTTGCGGTTTTCAGCTATGCTTTGTTTTTTGCAGGCGACAATCCTAAAGTTTCTTTTTTTGAAAATGTAAACCTTTATATCCCTCTGCTGTTTTTTAATGTTTTTACCATGTTCATTGGATTCTATTTAGCGCGTTTCACAGGAATTCGACACGATGGAGCCTTTACAATTGCGGTAGAAATGGGTTTACAAAACTCGGCCTTGGCCATTTTAATCGCCACCAATATTTTACATAGCCCCGAAATGTCACTCATAGCAGTGATCTATAGTAGTTTTACATTTTTCAGCACCTGGCTAATTGCCTGGTTTATGAAACATCGCTTAAAGCATGATGTACCTAACATGTTATAAGGATAAAGAAATTTTGCATGTCTCAAGAGTTTAGAATAGTCTCCGATTATAAGCCCACTGGCGATCAGCCTCGGGCTATTGAAGAATTAGAAAAAGGAATTTATGCCGGTGATCGTTTTCAAACCTTACTTGGTGTTACCGGATCGGGTAAAACCTTTACCATCGCCAATCTTATTGAAAAAATTCAACGCCCTACCCTGGTTTTAAGTCATAATAAAACCCTCGCCGCACAGCTTTACTCGGAGTTTAAAAACTTCTTTCCCGACAATGCGGTGGAGTATTTTGTTTCCTATTACGATTATTATCAGCCCGAAGCCTATCTACCTAGTTCGGGTACTTACATAGAAAAAGACCTCAGTATAAACGAGGAAATCGAAAAACTGCGTCTTAGCACTACTTCTTCTCTGCTCTCGGGCAGAAGGGATGTGTTAGTAGTAGCCTCCGTTAGCTGCCTTTACGGTATTGGTAATCCTGAGTCTTTTAATTCGCAGGTTATTGAAATCAGCACTGGTCAGGTTATTGCCCGCAATGCCCTACTCCACTCTTTTGTAAATGCGCTGTACAATCGCACCACGGCAGAATTTAATAGGGGAAGCTTTCGCGTGAAGGGTGATACGGTGGACATTTTCCCCGCTTACGCAGATAGCGCTTTCCGGATTCATTTTTGGGGTGACGAAATAGAAGCGATAGAACGTTTCGACCCGCAAACCGCCGAGATTTTAGAGAAGTTTGATACGGTACGAATATTCCCTGCGAATATTTTCGTTACTGGAAAAGAAACCTTGCAAACCGCTATTCATCAAATTCAAGATGATATGGTAGCGCAAGTTGATTTCTTCAATAAAAATCAAAGGCCTTTGGAAGCCAAACGCTTACAGGAAAGAACGGAATTTGATTTAGAAATGATTCGCGAATTAGGCTATTGCTCTGGTATTGAGAACTATTCTCGCTATCTCGATGGTCGTAGCCCAGGTACGAGGCCTTTCTGTCTCTTAGATTATTTCCCCGATGACTTCTTAATGGTAATCGACGAAAGTCACGTAACTGTTTCGCAAGTACGAGCCATGTATGGTGGTGACCGATCCCGCAAGGAAAACCTAGTGGAATATGGTTTTAGACTACCTGCGGCCATGGATAACCGACCTCTGAAATTTGAAGAGTTTGAATTATTGCAAAATCAGGTAGTTTACGTCAGTGCCACTCCGGCCGATTATGAATTGGAAAAAAGTGAGGGTGTTGTTGTTGAGCAATTAATTCGTCCCACTGGACTGCTCGATCCGCGCATCGAAGTGCGTCCTGTAGAAAATCAGGTAGATGATTTAATGGCGGAAATTAGCAAACGTTGTGAGATAGATGAACGTGTCTTGGTTACTACCCTAACCAAACGAATGGCGGAGGAACTTACCAAATATCTTACCCGTTACGGCGTGCGCTGTCGCTATATTCACTCGGATGTAGATACCCTAGAAAGGGTGGAAATTATGCGAGATTTACGACTAGGCGTTTTCGATGTTTTAGTGGGAGTAAACCTTTTAAGAGAAGGTCTCGATTTACCGGAAGTTTCCTTAGTGGCGATTCTCGATGCGGATAAAGAAGGATTCCTGCGCGCCGAAAGATCTTTGGTACAAACCGTAGGAAGGGCAGCTCGAAATGTAAACGGCTTAGCTATTATGTACGCCGATAAAATCACGAATAGCATGCAAAGAACCATCGACGAAACCAATCGCCGCCGCGCTATCCAAACTGCTTATAATGTGGAACATAACCAAGTACCCACTGCACTTAAGAAGGCGATCGAATCTAATTTACCGGGTGCTAAAAAGTCCTACAATCCCTATGAATCTAATATCCCCGTTGCTGCAGAGCCCAAGGTGAATTATACCACCGAAGAATCTTTGAAAAAAGGCATCTCTAAAACCCGCAAGGAAATGGAAAAGGCCGCTAAGGCATTAGACTTTATTGCGGCTGCCCGTCTGCGCGATGAAATGTCCGCACTCGAAGGACGTCTCAAAAAGGAATATCAATAATTTCTATCGAACAAGAAATAAATTACTCTGTTCTCTATTTATGTTAAAAGCTCTCATTTCTCTTAGCTTAAGCCTCTTAGCCTTACCAAGTTTTGCTCAAATTAGTGGTATTATACTCGATGAAAAAAATCAATCGTTACCAACCGCCAATGTAGTCCTTTACCAAGGAGACCAAATTATAACCGGTGCCAGTACCGACCTCGATGGAAGCTTCCAAATTAAACCCCCAGCTCCCGGTGCCTATCGCCTAGAAATTAGCTTTATCGCCTACGAGAAATTGGTGCGGAATATTTCCATTCCCGCAAGCCAGGAATTAGATTTGGGTCGCATCGGCTTAAAGCCAGATAAATCGAGTGTTTTAGAAGAAGTAAATGTAGTGGGAGAAGCTAAACTTTTCGAGTTTGAGCAAGATAAACGCGTTTTCAATGTAGCAAAAGATATTACCTCTGTGGGAAGCAATGCTTCCGATATTCTGAATAATTTACCCTCAGTTGCCGTTGATGTTGAAGGTAATGTAAGCTTACGCGGAAGCGGTAATGTGCGCATCTTAATTAATGGCCAACCTTCGGCTTTAGTGGGAAGTGATCCCGCCGCATCTTTACGGCAGCTTCAGGGAAATGTAATTGAAAAGATTGAAGTAATCACCAACCCTTCCGCTCGCTACGATGCCGAAGGCGAAGCAGGAATAATCAATATTGTTTTAAAGAAACAAGACCGTGCAGGCCTTAACGGTAGCTTTGATTTAAGTGCCGGCTATCCCGATTTATATGGCGCAGGGGCAACGATTAATTACCGTAAAAACAAGCTGAACTTCTTTACGAACCTAAGCTTTCAATACAACAAATCACCGGGCGGCGGTAAGTCCGATCAGAAATTTAACTTGCCCGATACCTCCTACTCCTTTATCAGAGAGCGAAATCAGTTAAGAGGTGGTTCTAACGCCACCATTCGCTTTGGGGCTGATTACCAACTAAACGACGAACAAAGCATTACCGGCTCTTTTTTAGTAAGACCAAGCTTGGGTAATAACACCGTAGATCTTAATTACCGCGATTTGGATGCCAATGGAAACCAAGTGCGCTTAATTAACCGCTTCGATGATGAAACGGAAACGGAAACGGCCTATGAAGGAAGTATCAATTGGCAAAAGACTTTTAAAGGAGACGACAAGCATAAATGGACCGCCGATTTCCGCTATAGCGTGGAAGATGACCGCGAACAATCGACTATTACCCAAGATACCCTTGGTCGCCCAGGGCAACTTATTCAGTTGGTAGATAACCTAGAATACCAAAGTAGCTATCTTTTTCAAACGGATTATGTGCATCCTTTGGGAGATAAGAAAAGTTATGAGCTCGGCAGCAGAGCCACTTTGCGTACTATTGATAATGACTATGGTTTAGATGATGTTTTATCGGATGGTTCTTTATTAGCGGATCCCGTATTTAATAACCGCTTTACCTTTATTGAAAACGTTTACGCAGCCTACGGTATATACAATGGCACCTTGCGTGAATCAATGACCTATCAATTGGGCTTACGAGGAGAAATCACCGACTTAACTACCGAAGTTCAGAACGATACCGTTAACCAGCGTAGCTATGCGAATCTGTTTCCCAGTGCCTTTTTTACGTATAAAATAAATCCTCTTAGCGATATTCAAGTAAGTTACAGTCGCCGTATTAGTCGCCCTGGCTTCCGCACCTTAGCTCCATTTTTTGGCTTTAGCGATAACCGGAATTTCTATTCGGGTAATCCTGCCGTTAACCCTGAGTTTACCGACAGCTATGAATCGGGTTATGTGCGCTATTTTGAAAACGGTAGCCTTTACAGCGGCATTTATTACCGTCACCGCACTGGCGTGATAGAACGTATTACTATTGTAGATGAGCGCAATGGTGAAGAGTTTACGCGTTTCTTCCCCATTAACTTAGCGGTACAAGATGCCTATGGTTTGGAATTTAACTTG
>PZPB01000095.1 GCA_003045865.1 Bacteroidota bacterium
AAAGCGGATATGCCTTTCTTGGTATTCACCATTAAAAAAATAGCATAAATCCAATTATGGTAAGGCAATTTAGAGGCTTCCAAAAGAGTACCGCTACGTTGAGAAAACTGCTTCATGCACTCTTTACATTACCACCTATCATGTGAAGGTATCCCGTGAAAATCCGTACATCCACATTTTAAGCAGTTTAAGCCTTGCTTCTCTCTAAACTCCATAAATAATTATTTGCAAGCTTCATCATCTACAAATTGTTATTAAAACTCTAATCTCAAAATATTTATCATAATCACATTTTTGCTTAGATATAAAACGCGTTAAAATAACGGACGATCTTTGAGCTTATGTTTCTAATCTTTCCTTGTCTTTTTTGCTATTACCATTGTTTAACAAACCATATTCATTAGCTAATTGATAAACATCTAACATATTATTTACATTTAATTTATCTAAAATACGCGACTTTTGAGTAGCGATGGTACTTGCTGTTAGTTTCATCAATGTACTTATTGCGTTAATCCCCAAACCATTGAGAAGATGCTTGAGTACTTCTAACTCCCGCTTACTTAAAACACCAAAGGGGTTAGAGTCGCTTGAGTTATTAAAATCGTAGCCAAAAACATTTTTTGAAATAAAAATGTGACCTTTTAAAACCATATTAACCGCGAGGATGAAATTAGAATCCGACGAGGATTTAGGCAGATAACCATTAATCCCAGCCGAAAGATAAGAGCGAGCATAAATTTGTTCGTTACAACTGGAAATAATAAGCACAGGCAGCTCAGAACTAAATGCCCTAATTTGATGGATTAAAGCATGAGTATCAGTTTCAGGTAAAATAATATCCAAAATTATTAGATCGTATTCTACCGCAGACAGCTCTAACATTGTATCAGAACCATTAGTGACATTTTTTGCTGAGCATTTACTAAAATTTCGTTTTAACAAAATTTCGTAACCCAAGGCAATTATTGGATGATCTTCTACAATTAGGACATTCATTGCTGAAAACTAATTTTAAATATTCTTCAAAAATATATTAAGATAAATCAAATTTTTGTAGATAATTATCGATAATGGTGTTAGTATTTTCCATTAATCATACCTTCTCGGCCATTTATCTTTAACCTCATAAATCAAAATAAGTGAGCCCTTTTTTTGAAGACCTTGCCTCTTTTTTTTAACCCGTTCGGAATGGGGCACAAAAGCTTAACATTTTGCGGGTTTCGTTTAACATACCAAAACTATTTTCAATCCTACTTAGCTTTGGTATCGTAAAAATTAACCCTAAAAACATTCGAAAGGTTTTGAAAGACTCTATACTATCAACCTTGGAGAGATAATTAGGCCGCAAAAAGCTCTCGGGCTCTGCTGTAATTATTAATCAGCCTAAGCATTTTTCGCTTGCTATTAAATGTAAATTGGTCCGGAATCTTTAAGTATTCACCCAGCTTTCTTCTCTTTATCGTAGACTTTAGGCGTTTAGACTGAGAATTTCTAGCGTAATAATTGTTTCATCTTAGCGATCACGTTCGGGTCTGATTAAGCAATAGATTTGGGACAATTGCCAGGCACTCCTTCATAAGCGCATCACCAAATTGGCATTTTCTGCTCCGGAGCTGTTATTCTCCAGCTCAGTAATGACTGACCTTTAAAACCTTGATTTACTTCGCTATTACGCTATGCATGAACTTAGAACAGTTAAATAATTTCCTAAAATATTTGATACCCTCCAAAAAAAATAGAACTGGAACCATTAATTTGAACTACACGAAATTCTGTGAGCATCTGCTTTACCAGATTCCCCGCTCCTGGTTCTTTTGGAAAAAACGCTAAAAAAATAAGCCTTGCTAGTTAATGGCTCTTTTAGTTTTACCGCGCAACATGCACTTACCCTGTAAAGAAATGAATCATATTTCTTTAAGAAGAAGTATTCCTAGTAATATTATTGGTACCCATTCCAGAAAAAGTCTCTTCCTGAATGTCAGATCATTAAATGTATCTTAAATATCAAGAAATGCACTTGAATTTTAGTTTTACATTCCGTTTTCATAGCGTAAGCAATTTAGCAAGTTATTAACCTAGCGAGGTAAAAAACCACACTTGCGCTCATCCGCTAAAAAAGAGGAACGATTTATTTTCTCGGGAAAAAGGAAATCTACGGAATTAGAGGTGCTAAAATTGACATTCGCTGTCATTTAAATTGGAATAAAAGTCCAGTTTACTTTCTGACCAGTTTTATTTAGGAACTCAAATGGAAGAAGCTACTCAAAATTCCCGACTAAAAATGACATTTAAGGCTCGGACTTTCTTCCTCTGGCATTGCTCATAAAAAGGGCACTATCTTTATCTAAACGATGCTTATTAGTACTCCACTTAAAAAAACTGAAAAAATACCGAACATTTATTAAAATTTCTTCACGGCCAAAAGATATTCCTAAATAAAGTAATAGCATAAGGGCGCAAGTAAAAAAGTAGGAAATAATACCCTCTTCCAAAAAATGAGATGCCAAATATAGGTGAGCATAAACTCTTAATAAAACCAGGCCTAGTACAGCTATGGTTGCTACCGTTACTAAGCGCCTCAAAATAAGGAATAATGCAATAGTCAATTGAAACAAAGCTAAAGCAATCAGATCTTCTAGTTTTATTCCAATGGGCTCCAACAGATCAAACCACCTCGCTTTCAGGCTGAAAATTCTTAGGGAATCTACCAAGAGAATGAGGCTCATCATCATTTTTAGCATCTCCCACATCTTTCTATTTTTCTTTATCTGTTTTGTGCTTTTGAATTTTATCATTTGAAATTTAACTAAAGTTCATTTGCAATACAATATCGAAACCAGGAACCATTTCTATTAGTAGAGAAAAAATATAATTGACAGAAGCATAGACGCTTGGACAAATTTTTATAGACAAATTATATTTGGCTAAACCTAATTCCCGTATTTTTAACAATTTCAAATAACGTGAAATGGGACTAAACCATTGTAGATGATTTTCGATATTTCCAGTCATTTCTTAGGCCCAAAAGAACTGCAGAAAGAGGCGAAGTTATTGCTGAGACTAACCTTAAAAACACCTTTTGATCTAATACCGACGTGTTACTCAGTAAAATATGTCTTCTCTGCTACCCGCCATCCTGCAGCAAAAGCTTAATAGAAAGGAAAATTAAGCTTTCCTCCTCCCATAAACATTAGCTTGAATAACGTGAAATCGACAATAAATTAGAACCTCAGACTTTCAATGAAAGGAAAAGACTAGTCTGGATCGTTAAGCTGCTGCGGGCTACAGTAAATGAGCTAGATGCAGCATTTTCATTTTTCGTGGAAAATCTGTTTGAGCCTAATTTTACGTCGGACTCACGTTCTTCACCTAGAAGTTACATAAATGGGTAAGGTCTCCGTACCCTTATTATGACTTGATTGTAGGAAATACATACCCGGTTTAATATCGCTTAAATCCCATAACAAAGGGGATTCTTTAGGACCTTGTTTCTCTTTCACCAGACGCCCACTCGTATCAATTAAGCGCAATACCTTTAATTCCGTTTGTTGCTCATCCCAATTTATATGTAAAACACCTAGCAATTAAACAAAGTTTGAATTTGGAGAAAATATTCTAAAATTTCTCTGTTAAAGATTTCGATAAAAAAAATCCCCGATAAATTACTTTATCAGGGATTATAATAGAATAATAGTTTTAAAACTTAACGATCTTGATACATATCGCTATAGTACTTCTGGTAATCACCCGAAGTGACATTATTTAGCCATTCTTCATTAGACAAATACCAATCGATGGTTTCCGCTAGGCCTTCTTCGAAAGTTACCGAAGGAGCCCAACCTAATTCTTTATTAATCTTGGTCGCATCAATAGCATAACGGCGATCGTGACCCGGACGGTCGGTTACATAGGTAATCAGTTTTACTGAGGTTCCAGGCTCGCGCCCTAATTTCTCATCCATCTGCTTACAAAGCACCTTAATCAATTCGATATTTTGCCACTCGTTAAAACCTCCGATATTATAAGTCTCGGCATTTTTACCTTCGTGATAAACCAAGTCGATAGCACGCGCATGATCGACCACATAAAGCCAATCGCGGGTGTATTTCCCGTCGCCATAAACCGGTAAGGGTTTATTATTTAGCACATTGTGAAAAAACAAAGGCACCAGTTTCTCGGGAAACTGATTAGGGCCATAATTATTACTGCAATTGGTAATAACATAAGGTAAACCATAGGTTTCACCATAGGCGCGCACGAAATGATCGGAGCTTGCTTTGGAAGCCGAATAAGGAGAATTCGGATCGTAAGGCGTAGTTTCTTCAAATAAACCTTCCGCCCCTAATGTTCCATACACCTCATCGGTGCTGATGTGATAAAAGCGCTTACCTTCAAAATTACCCTTCCAAGTATCTCGGAAAGAGTTGAGTAAATTCACTGTACCAATAACATTCGTACGCACAAAAGATAAAGGATCGGTAATTGAACGATCGACATGACTTTCGGCTGCAAGGTGCAAAACCCCTTCAAACTTGTGTTCTGCAAAAAGCGCATCCATGGCATCGCCGTCCACGATATCGGCTTTTACAAAATGATAATTCGGCTGATCCTCAATATCCTTTAAGTTTTCGAGGTTACCCGCATAAGTGAGTAAATCGAGATTGTAAATTTCATACTCGGGGTATTTATTTACGAATAATCGTACCACGTGAGAGCCAATAAAACCTGCTCCGCCCGTAATTAATATCTTTTTTCCGCTCATGCTTAAATATTTCTAATTTTCTTCTCCCAACGCCAAGCATCTGTCATGGCATCGTCCAATGTTTTCTCTGTTTTCCACGCTAGCTCTGCATTTGCTTTGGTGGTATCTGCGAAAGCGGCGGTAACATCACCACGGCGGCGTTCCACTATTTTATAGTTTAGGCTTTCGCCTGATACGCGTTCAAATGATTGAATCACTTCCAAAACAGTACTGCCCGTTCCCGTGCCAAGATTGAAGAACTCGTAATTAGTTAAGTTCTTGCGTTTTAATAAACGTTCTACCGCAATAACGTGGGCCTTAGCCACATCCACCACGTGAATATAATCGCGCTCATTGGTGCCATCGCGCGTTTCGTAGTCGTTACCGAACACCGACAATTGCTGACGAACGCCGGCAGCCGTTTGGGTTACAAAGGGAACCAAGTTTAAGGGAACCCCTAAAGGTGATTCGCCAATTTCCGCACTGGGATGGGCGCCGATAGGATTAAAATAACGCAAGGAAATAGCATTGAAACCATGCGCTTCGATTGCATCTTTAATTATTTCTTCTCCTACTTGCTTGGTATTTCCATAAGGGGACAGGGCCGATTTAACAGGACTATTTTCGGTTATAGGTAATTCGTCGGCCTGACCGTAAACCGTACAACTGCTGCTGAAAATAAAATTGTCTAAGCTTAAATCGCGCATTTCTTGCAAGATGTAAACTAAGGAACCAAGATTATTTTCGTAATACTCCAAGGGCTTATAAACCGATTCGCCTACCGCCTTAAAAGCGGCAAAATGAATGATACCATCTAAATCGCTATGCGAACTAAAGAAGTTTTGCACTTCCTTTTTATTCTTCAAATCTACCCGCACAAATTCGGGACATTTACCGGTAATCTTTTCGATTCCGCTAAGAGCTTGCATGGTTGCATTGCTAAGATCATCAACAATTACGGCTTCATGTCCAGCATTTATAAGCTCTACCACCGTGTGCGAACCAATAAAACCTAAACCGCCCGTTACTAGAATTTTAGCCATGCCAATTATTTTTGTCTTGAATAATCTTTGAAGTCTTTGTGCTCCTTTTTATAAAGCTCATCCTTAGGTAAAGACTTAAAATATTCATACGTAATCTTCAAACCTTCAGCGCGGCTCACTTTAGGCTCCCAGCCTAAAATTTCTCTTGCCTTGGTAATATTGGGTTGTCTTTGGGTGGGATCATCTTTCGGAAGATCTTTATAAATCACTTTTTGATCTGTACCAGTAAGTTTAATAATCTCTTCGGCAAACTGACCAATGGTAATTTCATCTGGGTTACCAATGTTTACAGGACCCGCGTAATCGCTCATCAACAAACGGTAAATACCTTCCACTAAATCATCAACATAGCAGAAAGAACGTGTTTGCGAACCATCACCAAAGATGGTAAGATCTTCACCGCGTAAAGCCTGACCAATAAAAGCGGGTAAAACACGACCATCATTTAAACGCATACGTGGACCGTAGGTATTAAAGATGCGGACAATGCGCGTTTCTAAACCGTGGTAAGTATGGTAAGCCATAGTCATGGCTTCTTGGAAACGTTTGGCTTCATCGTAAACTCCTCTTGGTCCAACTGGATTTACGTGTCCCCAGTACTCTTCCGTTTGCGGGTGTACTTGTGGATCACCATAAACCTCGGAGGTAGAAGCGATAATTAAGCGCGCCTTCTTGGCCATAGCCAAACCAAGGCAGTTATGAATTCCTAAAGAGCCAACCTTTAAAGTTTGGATCGGAATTTTAAGATAATCGATCGGACTAGCCGGTGAAGCAAAGTGCATGATATAATCAAGCTCGCCGGGTACATGAATGAAATTAGAAACATCATTATGATAGAATTCAAATTCCTTCAGTCCAAAAAGGTGCTCAATGTTTTTCAGATCGCCCGTAATTAGGTTATCCATTCCTACAACTTGAAAGCCTTCTTTGATAAAGCGATCGCAAAGGTGAGAACCTAAAAATCCTGCTGCACCAGTAATTAATACTCTTTTCATAATTTTTTACTTAAGATTTAACACCGATACAGTAGTACTCAAAACCAAGATCGGCCATGCGCTGAATATTGAAAATATTTCTTCCATCGAAAACGATAGGGTTCACCAAAGAAGCTTTGATTTCCTCAAAATCGGGCACTCTAAATTCGCTCCATTCGGTTACCACTAAAAGTGCATCGGCACCTTTAACTGCCTCGTATTCAGATTCGGCATATTCTACAATATCGCCAATCATGTGTTTTGCTTCGGGCATAGCCACCGGATCATAAGCGACAACCGAGCCACCCGCAGCAATAATTTTATCGATTATAACTAAGGACGGAGCTTCACGCATATCGTCCGTATTGGGTTTAAAGGACAATCCCCACATGGCAAATTTCTTGTCTTTGATATCGCCATTAAAACGCTTCATTACCTTATTAAAGAGAACAGACTTCTGATCGTCGTTCACATCTTCTACTGCTTGTAAGATGCGCATTTCATGACCATTCTCACGCGCAGTGCGCACCAGGGCCTTCACATCTTTAGGGAAACAGCTACCACCATAACCAATGCCTGGATAAATAAAACGGTTCCCGATACGGGGATCTGAACCGATACCCTTTCGCACCAAATTTACATCCGCCCCCATGATTTCGCAAAGATTAGCGATATCATTCATGAAGCTAATTTTAGTAGCTAGCATGGCGTTGGCGGCATATTTTGTCATTTCCGCAGAAGGCACATCCATAAAAATTACCGGATGCCCGTTTAAAGTGAAGGGATGGTATATTTTCTCTATCACCTTACGAGCATGCTTCGACTCGATACCAACAACAATGCGATCTGGTTTCATAAAATCGTTAACCGCCGCCCCTTCTTTTAAGAATTCTGGGTTAGAGGCCACATCGAATTCTAGCTTTAAGCCGCGACGATCCAAAGCATCTTGAATTTCTCTTTTCACCTTGGCAGCGGTTCCTACAGGCACAGTAGATTTAGTAATCACCACACCGTAGCTATTCATATTCTCACCAATTTCACGGGCTACCGCTAAAACATATTGTAAATCTGCGCTACCATCTTCTCCAGGAGGTGTTCCAACCGCAATAAAAGCTGCTTCTGCATCCTTAATCGCTTCTGGCAAATTGGTACTAAAATGTAAGCGACCTTTTTCGTGGTTACGCTGCGTTAATTTATCTAATCCCGGCTCGTAAATCGGTAAGATTCCCTTTTTCAGGTTGTCAATTTTCTTCTGATCTACATCAACGCAGACTACGTCAATACCCACTTCTGCCAGGCAAGTTCCCGTAACAAGGCCTACATAGCCTGTGCCGACAATAACGATTTTCATTTTCGGTGGTTTGTAATAAAATCAACCACGGCTGTGGTAATTTTGGTTAGTTGTTCATTGGTTAATTCTGTATGCATTGGAAGGGAAAACACGCTTTGCACCAAAGATTCGGTTACCGGAAAACTTCCGTCCGCATAGCGATCATCGCGATATGCAGTTTGCATATGTAATGCCACAGGATAATAAATCATACAAGGAATTTCTTGGGCTTGGAGATAGTCAACTAATTCGTCTCTACCGATACCTTCGCCTAATTGCAAGGTATATTGATGAAAAACGTGCGTTGACTGCGCATCTCTAAGGGGAGTTTTAATTTCTGGCACTTCTGCGAAAGCCTTATCATAAAAGTCTGCCGCCGCGCGACGAGCATCACAATAGGCGTTAAGATGCGGTAATTTGCACCGAAGAATCGCAGCTTGAATAGAATCTAAACGCGAATTTACACCGATACGATCGTGATAATAGCGCACTGACTGGCCGTGATTGGCAATCATACGCATCTCTGAAGCAAGGTGATCGCTATTGGTGAAAATTGCACCACCATCGCCATAGCAGCCTAAATTTTTACTCGGAAAGAAAGAGGTCGTACCAATATCACCCATGGTACCCGCCATTTTAGTTTCACCATTGTTAAAGGTATATGAAGCACCGATAGCCTGCGCAGTATCCTCCACTACAAAGAGCTTATGCTCTTTAGCGATTTCCATAATGGCATCCATATTAGCACACTGGCCGAATAAATGCACGGGAACTATCGCTTTCGTTTTTGGCGTAATAGCGGCTCGAACCTGATTTGGATTTAAGCCAAAAGTATCGGCATCCACATCTACTAGCACTGGCTTTAAGCCAAGAAGCGCAATTACTTCAGCCGTCGCAACATAAGTAAAAGTAGCGGTAATAACCTCATCGCCGGGCTTTAAACCTAAGGCCATCATGGCAATCTGTAAGGCATCAGTACCATTTGCACAGGGTATTACATGATTGACTTTTAGGTAATCTTCTAACTCATGCTGAAATGATTTCACCTCAGGGCCGTTAATATAGGCAGAAGATTCTACCACATCAATGATGGCCTTATCCACCTGAGACTTAATTTTATTGTATTGGCTGAGTAGGTCAACCATTTGAATTTTTGCCATAAAATAAATTATCTCGCACAAAGATAAATAGCATTAAGCTAAAGGCTCTTACTTTTGCAACAATTATGAAAATAAAATTAATTCACTTTTTCATCGCCGCGGCTTTCTTTGCATTGTCATCTGCGCAAGCGCAAACTGGCTTTGAAAGTAAACGAGCATGGCTAATTGGTATCGGCTTATCCACCAATATCCCATCTGGCCCTTGGACTGATAACTTCAGGGAAAATTACAGCTTAAGCACATCGCTGGGCCGAAAATTTGCTACTAATATCATTATCAGCGGCGAGTGGAATTATCTTTTTGGCGGCGAGGTAGACAAGCGCAACAATATTTTAGAAGCCATTACCACTAGCAACGGGCAATTATTAAACGCTAATGGTAGTTATGCGCAAATAAACATCAATCAGCGCGGTACTTATTTTAATCTGCAGGTTGAAAAACTTTTTTTTAGTCCTGAAAAAAACCAAAACTCAGGTTGGTCATTAGGCGCTGGCGGCGGATATGCCTGGCATTGGCTTAATATCGATAATGTAGGGAACGACTCGCCCCAATTGATTGATGATTATGTAGCGGGCTACGATCGAATGAGCCGAGGCTTTTTAGCCACCCAAAGTATTGGCTATATGTACCTTTCTAATAGCAAATTAATCAACTTTAAGCTTTCGTTTGAAGTGAATGAAATTTGGTCGCAAGATTTACGCCGATACAATTACTCTACTGGTTTTATAAGCGATGCAACCAATTTAAATCTTTTGTACAGCCTAAAACTAAAATGGTATTTACCCATTTATTTGGGCGGTAAAACGGAAGAATACTACTACAATTAATTTGCAAACTCTCTACAACTTTGGCATTCAGCTTTACGGGCTTTCCATCCGTATAGCCTCGCTCTTTTCAGGGAAAGCGCGCGATTTCATAGGCGGAAGGAAGAATTGGAAGAAAAACCTTGCGGCCAGCAACAAATCTTCCCTGCCTACTATTTGGTTGCATGCGGCCAGCTTGGGCGAAATGGAGCAAGGTGTACCCATTTTAAAACAACTGAGAAAAGCCTTACCCCAGCACCAATTTCTTATAACTTTTTTCTCTCCCAGCGGATTTAATAATTTCA
>PZPB01000096.1 GCA_003045865.1 Bacteroidota bacterium
ACAGCCGTGGTACGGTCGAAAAATAGTAATATTAACTTAGCGGAGTGTCATTAAATCTATTTTTTATAAACGGCTTTCTTGCGCTTCTTTCTCCAACATATTTGCCCTTGCCATTGTGCCTTAGCAGTAAACTGAGAATTAAAAAGGTCTGATGCCTAATTTCACGTCGGACTCAGGTTTTATCCTATTTTTGCATCGGCTTTGACACTAGAAAAACCATAAAAATGCGGAACTTTTGGATTTCCCTACTTTTCATTTTATCCTCTTTCTGGCTGCAAGCGCAGAAGGTTTATCCCCAGGATTATTTCGCTTCGCCGATTAATTCTCCCATTATTTTGGCGGGGACCTTTGGTGAACTGCGCACGAATCATTTTCATTCGGGCATTGATATAAAAACTGAGGGGCGGATAAATATGCCTATTCTTGCTTCCGCAGAGGGCTATATCAGCCGCATTAAGGTTTCTCCCTATGGCTTTGGCAAAGCCCTTTATTTGCGCCACCCCAATGGCTACACCACTGTTTACGGTCACCTTCAGTCTTTCGATCCAAAAATTGAAGCCTTTCTTAAAGAAGAGCAAAAACGAAAAACCTCGAATGAGGTCGATCTATTCCCCGCCGTGGGTCAGTTTAGTTTTGCCCAGGGCGAACAAATTGCACTTTCAGGTAATACTGGCGGCAGCGGCGGTCCGCATTTACATTTTGAAATTCGTAGTACCGCCACCGAAAAAATTATCAACCCCTTACTTTTTGGCTTACAAGTAGCCGATAATATCCACCCAGAGCTTAAAGATTTACAAATTTACCTATTTGCAAATGGTGAAGTGCAGGGCCAAGAGGAACGGAGTTTACTGCCTGAGGGAAATGGTAATTATCGCCTGAGCGGAAATGGAGTAGTGGAAGTGGAAAGCGATTTTGCACTGGGAATTCACGCCATTGATCGATTGGATGGCGCTTCGAATAGAAATGGTGTGTATGAATTGAAGCTTTTCGTAAACGACGATTTGCAGTATCATTTTCAAATGGAAACCTATGCTTTCGCCGAAACTCGCTTTATTAATAGTCACATTGATTTTGCTCTCAAGGATTGCTGTCGTCGAGTATTACACAAACTCTACCTCGAGCCCAATAATCAATTGAGTGTTTATCCTAAAGGAAAAAAAGGCGACTTGATTAGCTTCGATAAAGATACTCTGGTGCAAATTCGTATTGAAGCGGCCGATTATGAGGGTAATACTAGCAAGCTTAGCTTCCAATTGGATTATAAAGTAGCAATGCAGATTGAGGAGGATGCCGAGAGCTTACCTCTAGAGAAATGGGCTTACAATAAGCCGCATCAATACGAAAAGCAAGGACTGAGTCTGAACTTTAAAGCGGGTTCTTTTTACCGCGACATCTTTTTTGAACATGAGGTTTTAGAACCTGTCAAGGGCTTTTTAAGCGAAGTACATCGCGTTGGTTCAACCGCTATTCCCATTCAAAATTATTACGACTTAGGTATTAGTGTTCGGTATCTTAATCCGAAATGGGATACGAAGAAGTTATGTATCGTAGGAGTAAAAGATGGACGGATTATAGATTATGAAGGTGGTAGTTTTTCTTTAAATATGGTACGAACCCGTACCCGTAATTTTGGCGATTTTGCGGTGGCTATCGATACTATCGCTCCTACCGTAAAGGCTGTTAATTTCGCATCAGGCGAAAGCCTAAAAGGGAAAGGCCCTTTGCTGATTGAAATTCGCGACGACTTAAGTGGTATTAAAAATTACAATGCCTGGATTAACGAGCAGTGGTGGCCCATGTACTATGATGCCAAAAAGAAAAGACTCATTTTAAGTCTAGAAGATTTACCGAGTGATGTGAGTAAACATAGTCTCCGATTAGTGGTTGAAGACGATAAAAAGAACCAAAGTGAGGAAAATTGGGAACTTATTGTTCCTTAGATGCTATTTTCGCATTTTGTTCGTTAAGGCTAAGAATGAAGTATTACCTATTATTTATTTCTTTTTGTATCACTTTTTTTGCGCAGGCTCAAGAAGAGGTAAAACCATTACAGCTTAGTGGTGTGGTGTTGAGTGGTGATTCTATTCCTCGACCTATTCCCTTTGCGCATGTATACAATGAAAAAGTTTCACGCGGTACCATGACCGATTCAGAAGGTTTCTTCTCCTTCGCTGTTTTACCGGGGGATACCGTAACTTTTTCCTGCATTGGTTTTCAAAAAGAATATCTAGGCATTCCAGATACTTTAAATCTTACTGCGTATTTAGCGCGCATTCAAATGAAACGCGACACCACCCTTCTCGAGGAAGTAACACTTTATCCTTGGCCCACTCGAGATCGTTTTAAGGAAGCTTTTTTAGCTACCAACATCACTACAACAGCCAATGATATTGCCATGCGAAACCTAGCTTCGCAGGCTTTAAAAGATCGCGCCGCCGCCATGGGCATTAGCCCAGAGGAAGCACAAGACATGTCTATTAATATTCAAAATCAAGATATTTATAATTTCGGTCGATACTCCAATCAGGCTAACGGAGGCACCGCAATACTAGGCGCTTTATCTAATCCTTTAGCTTGGCACCAGCTCTTTCAATCTTTTAAGTAGTGATTAAAAAACCCATGCGCGGCAAGCTTTTCCTTACAATTATTGCTATCCTCTTATTTTGCTCCACGGGTTTATACTCCCAAACTATTTTTGGCACCATTACCGACGATAATGGCAAAGGAATTGACGGGGTAAAAGTTACTCAGGGATCCTTTTATACCTTAAGTAATAATGACGGTAGCTATGAGCTAGATGTGCAAGCTGGCAAAAATTTACTGATTCATTTTACCAATTTTGGCTACTTACCCGATACTACATATATCAGTATCGCTAAAGGGCAGAAGCGTGAAATTAACCGCCGCATTATCTTAATGGAGAATGTTTTAGGCAATATTGATATTGTAGATCGCAAGGCTCGTTTCGATAATCAGGTGCAAGTAGGGTTAAAATCTATCGAAGCCTTTGTTGGTCCAAACTCGGGGGTAGAAGGGATTATAAAAACCTTACCCGGTGTAAGTAGCTATAGTGAGTTATCATCCCAATATTCGGTGCGTGGCGGAAACTTCGATGAAAACCTCGTCTATGTAAATGGCATTGAAGTCTATCGCCCATTTTTGGTGCGCAACGGCCAGCAAGAGGGCATGAGTTTTATCAACTCGGCTATGGTAAGCAATGTCAACTTTTCGGCTGGTGGCTTTGAAGCGCGTTATGGCGATAAAATGTCGTCGGTTTTAGATATAACTTATCGCAAGCCTAAAGAATTTGCCATGACCTTAGAAGGTAGTTTCTTGGGAGGTAACTTGGTGTATGAAAACACTCACCTTAATAATAAGCTCAGTGCCATGGTGGGGGCGCGCTACCGTACTAACCAGTTATTGGTGGGCTCTTTAGATACAGAAGCGGATTTTGTGCCGCAGTTTACCGATATCCAAGCTTACCTCACCTACGATTTAAACGATAAATGGGAGTTGAATTTCTTGGGTAATTATTCGCGTAATCTGTATCAAGTTATTCCACAAAGTCGCACCACAGATTTTGGAACTATTCAGGAGTCGCTGCGCCTAAACGTATTTTTCGACGGTAAAGAAGACTACGATTTCACCACTCGTTTTGCCGCGGTAGGTGCAAAATATCGCCCTAGTAAAAATATGCAATTGCGTTTTCAAGGTTCGGTCTTTCAAACAACCGAGCAAGAATATTTCGATGTTATCGGCGCTTATCGCTTAGGCGAATTGAACACCAATTTAGGAAGCGATGATTTTGGCGATATCACTTTTACGCGCAGTATTGGTTCCTTTCAAAATTACGCCCGAAATTACCTCGATGCTATTGTGGCAAATGTGAGTCATAATGGTATTTACGATAATGATGAAGTTACCTGGCGCTGGGGCGTGAAGGTACAAATGGAAGATATTATTGACCGTTACAAAGAATGGGAACGCATCGATTCAGCGGGCTATAATGTGCCCAATAGTACTGGTTTTAACTACGATTCGCTTATTGTTACTTCCGTAGATGCGCAAGGAAACCCACGCGGCGGTGTAGTTTACAGCTCGCTTAGACAAGAAGATAGCCTGAAACTCTTCGAAAGCTTTGCCAGTAAGGTTAATGTAAACTCCTTTCGTTTTACCGCTTATGCAGAAAGGTCAAGAATATTCGATTTGGAAGACCACGGCGATCTATTCTTAAACTTAGGAATTCGTAGTCATTACTGGACTTTCAATCAGCAAAATGTAATTAGTCCCCGCGCCAGTATTAGTTGGAAGCCTAGCTGGGAAAAGCGCGATATGGTTTTTCGCTTTTCAACGGGATTTTACTATCAACCGCCTTTCTACCGTGAGATGCGTAGGTTAGATGGTGGCTTAAACGAAGACATCGTTGCGCAGCAGTCTATCCATTTTGTTTTAGGAAACGATTATCAATTACGCATCTGGAACCGTCCTTTTAAAATGGTTACCGAAGTGTATTATAAGTACATGAACAATCTCATTCCTTACGATTTAGATAATGTTCGTTTACGTTACCGCGCAGAAAACAGTGCTACCGGTTTTGCTACGGGAATAGATTACCGCATAAACGGTGAGTTTGTTAAAGGTATCGACAGTTGGGCTAGCGTTTCCTTCATGACAATTCAAGAAGATATTGAAGACGATGGAGCAGGATTTTTACCACGCCCTACCGATCAACGTTTTAATTTTAAAATCTTCTTTCAAGATTATT
Organism: Bacteroidota bacterium; assembly: GCA_003045865.1. GTDB lineage: Bacteria > Bacteroidota > Bacteroidia > Flavobacteriales > Schleiferiaceae > Croceimicrobium. The sequence continues at coordinate 4,766 of PZPB01000096.1, forward strand.
TACCAAACGATCCCACTTTTAGAGTAAGCCTAACCTTGGCTTATGGAACGGGCCTACCTTTCGGTCCACCGCAGGCTACCGCTGCCGAGCGCGTGTTTAGATTACCAGCTTATCGTCGGGTAGATATTGGATTTTCCAAAGTTTTAAAGAGTGCGGGCAAGGTTTACAATAATAAGTATCTCGATAGCTTTGAAAGTTTATGGATAGGCTTGGAGGTTTTCAACCTGCTTGATATTACCAATACCATTAGCTATCTATGGGTAAAAGATATTAGTACCGCACGCGACTATGCTGTACCCAATTATTTAACCCCACGTCTTCTTAATGTTAAGATGGTCGCTAAGTTTTAATTTCTGCTTTTCATTCCCTTATAAAGGTCTATTTTTGCAGCCCAAAATTGGAAATTATGTTCAGTAAATATTTGCGTTTAGGTTTAACGGCTCTCTTCTTTGGCTTGTCAGTATGGCAATTTATCGAAGTAGAAATTGGCAATGGCATTATGTGGTTATTGCTGGCGGGCTTAGTTATCTTCACCTATTTCCGTAATGAAAGTATCCTATTAGCCTTCTGGTACTTGCGTAAAAACGATATGGTAAAAGCCCAAAAGGCACTAGGTCGTATTAAAGATCCAGAGAATGCTTTAATAAGAGGTCAATTAGCTTATTACTATATGCTTTCGGGAATGATAGAATCGCAAAATGGTATTGGTAAAGCCGAAGCTTATCTGCGTAAAGCATTAAAAACCGGCTTACGTATGAATCACGATCAGGCCATGGCAAAATTGCAATTGGCGGGTATCGCTTTGGCGAAGAGACGTAAACGTGAAGCTCAGATTCTTTTAACAGAAGTTAAAAAGCTCGATACGAAAGGTATGCTTAACGATCAGGTTAAGATGCTAAAACAACAAATGAAGCGCATTTAATTTTTTGAAGCCCAAAAAGAGAAAAAGCAGTCCTAGAAAAGGAAAAGCAAAACGTACCCAAAGAAGAGGGAAAACCCAGAAGAAATCAAAATTTAGGCGCTTTCTCCTCCTTTTTGTGAAGCTTGGTTTTTTAGGATTTTTCGTTTTGGCTCTTTTCGTAAGTAGCGTTTATCTAGGTTTTTGGGGACCGATTCCTAGTGCCCAAGATCTGAGTAGAATTGAGCAAGCCAAAGCCACTCAAATACGAAGTGTGGAAGGGGAGCTCTTAGCTAAAATCTACAGCCAAAACCGCGATCCTCTTAGCTTTGAGGAAATGCCACAACACTTGCGCGATGCCCTAACTTCTACCGAAGACGAAAGGTTTTACGAGCATAATGGCATTGATTACCGCAGTTTAGTGCGCGTGGTTTTCAAAACTATTTTAATGGGCGATCGCAGCTCTGGCGGTGGCAGTACCATCAGTCAGCAATTAGCGAAAAACCTTTTTGGTCGTCCCGATTTTTCGTGGTTTAGTATGCCCGTTAACAAGGTGAAGGAGATCATCATCGCCCGCCGCATCGAATCCATTTACACGAAGGATGAGATTATAACTTTATACTTAAATACCGTAAGTTTTTCGGAGAATACTTTTGGTGTCGCTGCGGGTAGTTTACGTTTCTTTAATCGTTTACCCCAGCAATTAAAGCTGGAAGAATCGGCGGTATTAATTGGCCTGTTAAAAGCAAATACCTATTACAACCCTCGCTTAAATCCAGAGCCCGCCTTAAAGCGTCGCAATACGGTGCTTGCGCAGATGGCAAGGAGTGCGAAAATTTCGGTTGCCGAAAAGGATTCCCTGCAAGCACTGCCTTTACAATTGAGCTATCGCAATTTAGACCGTGAAAGCCCGGCGGCCTATTTCAGTAGTCAGGTTAAAGGTGAATTGCAAAAGATTTTAGCCGATAAACTTCGTCCCGATGGCCGCGAATGGCAAATTGAAACCGATGGATTAATTGTAACGACTACCCTAGAGGCGAAACTACATAATGCCTTGCGTGATGCGGCTTTCGCGCATCTTAGCCAATTACAGAAAAAGTTTGACCAACATTGGTCAAGCGCAAACCCTTGGTCTTCTAATCAGGTATTTTTTGATCAGAAATTAGCGCAAACCCCTTGGTTTAAAAGAATGCTAGCCCAAGGACTAAGTGAGGAGGAGATTTTCGCGGAAGCCAAAAAAACGCGGCCCATGCGTTTATATCACCCGGCTGGATTTATTGAAAAAAAGCTCAGTATCGAAGATTCATTAAGCCATTATTTAAAGCTGTTGCGCATTGGTTCGGTGGCCCTAGATCCGCAAACAGGAGCAGTCCGAGCTTGGCTAGGAGGCTCTAATTTCCGCTATTTACCTTACGATAATGTGCTCGCGGTAAAACCTACGGCCTCTACCTTTAAGCCACTTGTTTACGCCTTGGCTTTAGAAAATAACGAAGAGCCTTGTACCTACCTATCTGCCGAAAGGCAAGAGTACCCTGGCTACGATAATTGGTCGCCCCGCAATTACGACGATAAATACGAGGGCTATTTTAGCATGACTGGCGCTTTAAAAAAGTCGATCAATACGGTTACGGTAGAATGGTTAATGAAATACTCGGAAGAGGAATTGGCCATTTTAGCACGTAAAATGGGGATTGAGAATAAATTACCCGAAGGGCCGAGTATCGCTTTAGGCACGGGTTCTGCCTCTCCCTTGGAAATGGCTATTGTATATGCTTGTTTCGCCAATGGTGGTTATAAGGTAGAGCCTTATTTAATTGAAGAAGTGCGGTCGTCTAAGGGCGATATTATTTATAGGCATCTGCCGAAGAGCAAAGAAAGAGTGCTAAAAGAGAATACCGCTACGCTAATGAATTATATGCTGCAACAAGTGGTGAAGGATGGAACGGCGGGCTCGCTCTCGTGGCGTTATGGTATTAAGGATGAGTGGGCTGGTAAGACAGGTACTTCGCAAAATTATGCGGATGCTTGGTTTGTAGGCTACAATGATGCCTTGGTAATGAGCACTTGGATGGGGGGTGAAAATTCGCTCATTCGTTTTCGTTCGGGCGCTTTAGGCTCGGGATCGGCAATGGCTTTACCAGTGTTTGGCGCGACTATTAGAGATTATAAAGGCTCCGCTTATCGCCGCAATCAGTGGCTTGATTTAGACTCTAATCAGCGAGAAATTTTAGCTTGCGCAGATTGGCGTGAGGCAAATGTAGGCGAGAAGCTAATGGACCTGCTTGATAGAATAGGCGATGACCCTGATGATGATACGAAAGAAGGGGGCGATTCGTGGTGGAACCGAATCTTTAAAAAGAAAAAAGACTGAGCGCAAACCCAGTCTTTTGATTAGTCTCTGTAATTTGGTCTTATCAAATTCAATTTGTGTTTTTTCTAAGCCTTATAGCCAAAAAACCTTTTAAGAATACTATTAACCCTTGCGGCAGGATCTTGTCTGATTTTAGCCTCTTCTTGGGCAACCACCAAAAACAAACCGTTTTGGGTTTGATCTAAAATATAGTCTTCTAAATTGGGATTTACCTTTGGTACAAAAGGAATACGATTGTAATTGGACGCAATAGGATTCCAGTATTTGGTTAGTTCCACTTTGGTGATAGCATCCTTAATTACCGGGCGGAAAGCCGCTTTTAGTTCATTACCGGTAGTTCTCTTTAAATATTGAGTAGCCGCATCATTATTGCCACAGTAAATGGCAAACGCATCACTGAAGCTCATTTTACTAATGGCGTTTACAAAAATGAGGGGTGGCTTTCGCGGATGCTTGTTCGGCCCCGTGATTGAGCGTTTCAACAAACTGATCTACGATATTACCCATGCCTAAGTCTCGCAAAGTAGTGGCGGCACGGTCCGCTTCCGGAGGGAAAGGCATTTTTATAAGAGAATTGTTTAAAAAACCATTATTGGCCGAACTACTGCTTACGGCATTGGTTATACCCACACGCAAAGCTTCTTTAGGTCCGGCGCTAATTTCACTTTCACTCGGTGGTAGATGGGAAGCTTCTTGGACATTTTGTTCGGCAATTTGCATTAAAACATCGCAAGATGTCATCGTAAATAGCACCAAGTTCAAAGCTAAAAGTCTTTGCATCGTTTTTAAAAATTTGTTGAGTAAGGTCGGAAAAAAATAGATGAACTTTCAATTCTGGCGGAAGCTTTATAACCCGAGTTCGATGTAAAATTAGGTCTCAGACCTCAGGTAAATAGTGGGTTTTAAGCCGCAGCGCAGAAGCAAAAGCGGGCTATTGCGAAGGGCTGAGGGTGAGAAACGCTTTTTAGAAGAGGCTTAGCGGTTTTTTTTTTTCAATAAAACTGAAAACCCTGCATCTAGTTCATTTGCTGTAGCCCGCTACAGCTGCACGATCTAGATTGGGTCTTTTTCTTTTCTTGAAAATCTTAAACTATAATTTTACGCCGAACCCAGTTTTATAGTAGAAAGAATACCTTTGAATCCTCTCAAAAAAGATTAATGCAAGCAGAAATAATAGCCATTGGCGACGAAATTCTAATTGGGCAAACCATAGATACAAATTCCTCATTTATTGCAACTCAGCTTAATTTACTGGGTATAAAGGTGGAGCAGAAGCGGGTAATCGCTGATAGCGATACCGCCATTCGTTTAGCTTTAGATGGCCTTCATCCAAAAACTTCGATGGTTTTTATGACGGGGGGTTTAGGTCCTACCAAAGATGATATTACCAAAAAAACCTTGCTCGATTATTTTGGCGGAGAAATGGTTTTCAATGAGGCAGTGTACGAAAATGTACTGTCATTATTTAAAAGCTTTAACCGCGAGCCTAAAGAGGTACACCGGCAACAGGCTTATGTACCTAGTTCCTGCAAGGTGATTATTAATGAAGTGGGAACCGCTCCGGGCATGCACTTTGAAAAAGAGGGCAGACATTATTTTTCCAGTCCAGGTGTACCCTATGAAACCGAGCATTTGGTAAAAGATAAAATAGTGCCTTGGATCATTGAGCATTTCGAAGCGGGTGGCTTGTTTCATAAAACAGTTTTGGTTCAAGGACGTGGCGAAAGCGATTTAGCCGAAATGCTAAGCGAATGGGAATCTGCCTTGGCGCCTAATTTGAAGCTGGCTTATTTGCCTTCTCCTGGCTTAGTGCGCTTGCGCTTAACGGGATTTGCAGAAAGTAATGCCAAGGCTAAAGAAGAAGTGGAAGAGCAGATGAGAGGTTTGGAAAGCATTTTGGGGCCTTTAATTTTTGGTAAAAATGCCCAGTCGCTAGAGGAAGTAGTAGGGATTTCTCTTAAAAATAGCGGACTTACCCTCGCTCTCGCAGAAAGTTGTACTGGTGGATACATTGGTCATTTAATTACCAGCATAGCAGGTAGCTCAGAATATTTTATGGGAGGCGTAATGAGCTACAGTAATGAAGCGAAGAGTGATTTTTTAGGCGTGAATAAAAAAAGTTTGGAAAATTTCGGGGCGGTAAGTGAGCAAGTTGCCATTGAAATGGCGCAAGGAATTCGAGACCGAATGAAAACAGATTTTGGTGTGGCTACCACAGGAATTGCTGGTCCAGGTGGTGGAAGTGACTCAAAACCAGTGGGTACTGTTTGGATTGCAATTGCCGGACCACGTAAAACCACTACGAGA
>PZPB01000097.1 GCA_003045865.1 Bacteroidota bacterium
TAGTTTGAATGACCTAGATCCTATAGCATTATATAGGCTAGAAATGTTTTTATTTCATAATAATAACCTCGAAAATTTAGATATAAGTTCATTTTTTGAGGTGCAAAGGTGTCCACAAAAAAATGTATATTTTATTAGAAATAATGGTGAGGAAAATTTAATTGTTGATACAAATTATTGCCAAAATCCATGCTATAATGTTGATGTTTATCTCTTGGACGAATTAGAGTATTTGGTTAATAATATTATACCAGAAAAGTATAAAAAATTTCGGCTTTCTTCATACAGCCGCCCTTGTGAGGATTAAATTGAGACTAAGACCTTTTCGTGATAAGATTTGTTTTTCACTTCCCCCAATGTGTCACCACATGATCCACCTGTTAGCGCGGATTTACAACCGAGCTTGCAAGCCCACGGAAGGTAATATGTACCAAACTTAATTACATATTAATCTACACCAACGAGACCTTAGGGGCTGTTAAACCCTAAACTCGATATTTTTGCTATTCTCGGTTGTCGAATATTCTTAAAACACCTTACCTGCCTTATCTAGCCATACCACATCCTTTTAGTAATTGCGCAACACCACGATACTTGGCGGTTCAAAAAAATTGCACTTAATCTAGAACCCTCACAGATATCATTTTGCATTCTCACTTCAGCTAAATGCATTGTACTTTTGACTCATTAAGCCAAATAATATTACTATTGACTTTTCCAAGAATGATCCAAAAGACAGCTTCTCACGATGCATCAGAATGCACCCAAATGAAGCATTTGTTTCAGTATAGTTTCAGTAGTTTTTGGGAAATAGATTGTAAGAACCTAAAATATAGATACTTAAAAAATTAGATTCGATTCTGCTCGGGGCTACAAAACTCGCCTTTAAACCCTATTCTTCGTATCTATCCACAGGCTAAAGGGTCCGTCGTTTACTAAGCTTACCGCCATATGAGCGCCAAATTTGCCGCTTTGTATTTTCTCCTCACCGAGTATTTCTTTAAAGCGCTCGATACATTTTTCGTACATCGCTTCGGCTTCTGCGGGAGCAGCAGCATCGGTAAAGCTGGGACGAGTCCCTTTCTTAAGGCGGGCTTGTAAAGTAAATTGACTGATCACTAAAATTTCACCGCTAATATCCTGTAGGGAAAGGTCAATTAGTCCTTCGTCATTATCGAAAATGCGCAGTTTGATAATTTTCTGCACAAGCCACTCGAGGTCGCTTTCATCATCGTCTTTGCCAATGCCCAAGAGCAGGCAAATGCCTCTTCCTATTTCGCCTACAATTTCGTCTTCTACTTTTACGGAAGACTCGCTGCAGCGTTGAATAAATGCTTTCAATCTTTACTATTTAAAACCGAGCGGTACCAGGCTAATTTATCTCCTTCAGAGGCCGATTTTAAACTGTCGGGCAAGCGCGAAAAACTACCGTACATAGGATTGGGTAAGAGGATGAAATGCTGTAACATCGAATCGCGTAATGCATAATTAACTTCTTCGCTGAAATCGCCCAGTTGGTCGCCAATAAGGAGGATAATGCGCGCCTGCTGGTTCACTTGAGCGCGACGAGCGGTTTTGTCCGAATCGTCGGTTTTTAATAAAACGTGGGCCGAGTCGGCATTGGGTAAATGGTGCGCTTCAAGATTGGCAATGGTAGCGCCCAAATTTTCTATGGAACGGTTAGAGATGTAAAATACTTCCACTCCCATGGAGTCGGCAAAGTGAAGAAAACTTTTGGCACCGGGAATCAAATCGGCTTGCGCTTCACCCACCCAAGCACTCCAACCGTCTTTAGAAAAAGCACCGCCATTTTTCACCACACGTGCTTCGTAAGGACTGTTATCTAAAACCGTTTCATCTAAATCTAAAACTACCGCTTGCTTTGGTCCGTAGGCGTAAATAAGACGGTTTACCATTAGTTTCCCTTTGGCTTGCTCGTAATTCTGTTCCAATAGCCAGCGCGCTTCCTGCGATTTTTGCAGCCATAAGGTGCTCATTATTAAGGCATCGCTACTGCGGCTTTCGCCAGATGGGTTCTTGGGGCTGTTCTGGCAAGCGACCAAAACTAGGGCACTAATTAGCGTAAATGTCTTTGCGAAAATGTTCTTCATCGTTGTCTCCTTCTATAAAATTTAAATAACTCTCATAGCGCGTAAAAGCGAGTTTATTTTCTTCTACTGCTTTTTTCACTACGCATCCGGGTTCATGTTGGTGCAAGCAATTATGAAACTTACAGCCGCCCTTCAAGGCAAATATTTCTGGGAAATAATCGCCAATTTCACTCGGCTCCATGTCTACCAAGCCAAAACCTCTAATTCCTGGGGTGTCTATTATGTATCCGCCAAAAGGCAAGGGGTGCATCTCTGCAAAGGTGGTGGTGTGCTGCCCCTGGTTGTGAGCCACCGAGATGGCTTTGGTTTTTAAATCGAGACTAGGATCCAAAGCGTTTACTAGACTGCTTTTCCCCACGCCGCTATGTCCGCTTAATAAAGTGGTTTTACCCGCCATTAATTCTTTAAGCGCATCTATACCAATGCCTTTTGTGGCTGAACTTTCTAAAACCGTATAGCCCGCTTGATTGTAAACAACTTTTAAAAATTCTAACTCATCCGCTTGCTCTTCTCCGTAAAGGTCAATCTTGTTAAAGACTAAAATAAAGGGAATGTCATAAGCTTCGGCGCTAATGGCAAAGCGATCAATAAAGCGCAGAGTCGTTTTGGGGAAATCTAGCGTGGCAATAAGAATGGCCTGATCGATATTGGCGGCAATAATTTGGGTTTGCTTGGCCAAGTTCACCGATTTGCGAATAATGTAGTTTTTTCGCTCCAAAAGCTTGGTGATATTGCCCTGCTTTACCTCGCCCTCTTGCGATTCGAGCCAGACGCGATCGCCTACTGCTACTGGGTTTGTGCTTTTAATACCTTTCAGCCTAAGCTTGCCGCGGATGCGACATTGGTAAATGCCATCTTCGGTACTTACGGCATACCAACTACCGGTAGATTTGATTACTATTCCTTCACCTTGCATTTTGCAAAGGTGCGCATTCCTGAGGCTTGAACAAAAGCTTTAACTTCGTCGCTCTAAAAAAATTACATGTCGATAGAGGTTAAGAATTTAACGAAGTTATACGGAGAGCAAAAAGCCTTAGATAATGTTAGCTTTTCTTTAGCAAAAGGAGAGATTGTAGGTTTCTTAGGTCCCAACGGAGCGGGGAAATCTACCATGATGAAAATTCTAACGGGTTACATTCCGCCTACTGAGGGTGAGGCTTTTGTGGGTGAGCTCGATGTGCAGTCAGAAGGAATTGAAGTGCGTAAAAAAGTGGGCTATCTGCCCGAGCATAATCCACTTTATTTGGAAATGTACGTTAAGGAATACCTGCTTTTTATTGCCGGTCTTTACGGAACGGATAAAGCGCAAGTCCCGATTATAATTGAAAAGGTGGGTTTAGAACCCGAAAAGCATAAGAAATTAGGCCAGCTTTCGAAGGGTTATCGCCAAAGAGCGGGTTTAGCGGCTGCGCTTATCCATGAGCCTGAAGTGTTAATTTTAGATGAGCCCACGACCGGTTTAGATGTAAATCAATTGGTGGAAATCCGTCAGTTAATTAAAGAAGCAGGCAAGAATAAAACGGTAATGTTGAGTACCCACATTATGCAAGAGGTGGAGTATTTATGCGACCGCGTAATTATTATCAATAAAGGTAAAATTGTAGCCGATCGTCCGATTGCCGATTTGCAAAATCTCAAACCTGAAGCGCAGTATCAGGTAGAGTTTGATAAAACGTTTACCAAAAGTGAGCTGCGCAAAATTGCCGGTATCAGTAAGATTGAGGAAAACGGAACTAATCGCTGGCTATTGGAAGCCAAAGCAAGCATAGATATGCGCGCGGCTATCTTCCAATTTGCAGTGGAAAACCAAGCGGCGGTTTTAGAAATGCAAAAACAGTCGCTTAGTTTAGAGGATATCTTTAAAGAGCTGACGAATTAGTTGGCTCTTATTTTTTGCGCATGTAAATTTCTATCGGAACGCCATTGAAATTAAAGTGCTCACGCAATTTATTTTCTAAGAAGCGCTTGTAAGGATCCTTCACGTACTGTGGTAAATTGGCGAAAAAGGCAAAAGCAGGCGACCGTGTGGGTAGCTGCGTACAGAATTTAATCTTAAGAACCTTGCCCTTGGTAGAGGGAGGAGGATAAGCTTCAATTATAGGAAGCATCAATTCATTCAGTTTACTGGTAGGAATTCTCTGGCTGCGTCTTTCGTAAACTGCGACTGCTTCTTCTACTGCTTTATATATTCTTTGCTTACTTAGTACACTCATGAAAATTACCGGTACATCGGTAAAAGGAGCAATGCGTGACTGAATCATTTCTTTAAACTCCTTGGCGGTATTGGTCTCTTTTTCTTCAATCAGATCCCATTTATTCACTAAGACTACGATGCCTTTGCGGTTGCGCTCGGCTAATGAGAAGATGGCTAAATCTTGACCTTCAAAACCGCGTTCGGCGTCAACAATTATTAAACAGATGTCCGAATCTTCAATGGCACGCACGGAACGAAGTACCGAGTAAAACTCTAGGTTTTCGTGTACTTTAGACTTTTTGCGAATACCAGCGGTATCCACTAAAATAAAGTCTTTACCAAAAAGATTATAACGCGTATTTATGGCATCGCGAGTGGTGCCCGCCACATCGGTTACGATATTGCGATTAACACCGGTAATAGCATTTATAAAAGAAGATTTCCCCGCATTTGGACGGCCAATTACGGCAATTTTGGGAATGTCTAATTCTTCCTCTTCTTCTACTTTAGGTAGCTTTTCAATCATCGCGTCAAGCATTTCGCCTGTGCCGCTACCATTGTTGGCAGAAATATTGAAAACTTCCCCTAATCCTAAGCTGTAAAATTCGGCCGATTGAGTTTGGCGCATGGCATTATCTACCTTGTTGGCCACCACCATTAAAGGCTTTTTGGAAGGACGTAATAAGGCGGCTACTTCCTCATCCATACCCGTAATACCATCGTCGGCATCTACTAAGAAAATGATAAGACTAGCCTCTTCGATAGCAATATTAACTTGCTTGCGAATTTCACCTTCAAATACATCATCAGATCCCATGATATAACCACCGGTGTCGATAACTGAAAATTGATGCCCCGCCCATTCTGCTTTGCCGTAAAGTCGATCACGGGTTACCCCAGATACGGAATCTACAATGGCAGTGCGATTTTCAGTAAGTCGGTTGAACAAGGTGGATTTGCCCACATTGGGTCTTCCTACAATGGCGATGATGTTGCCCAAAACTCTAAATTTTTTGCAAAGATAGACTATTCACGCGAGCGACAATTTTATTTGTAAAGAGCTTAGTTTTTCTCATTCCCCGCCGCCAAATCGCAGTTTTCGCCATCCAATTCAGTTTGCAGCGTATAATGTTGGAAATTATACTTTTTTAAAATTTCTTGCACCGCTAATTTAGTGGCTTCAATCTGCTTAAAGCGCTCAATGTTTTTAAGTTTTAAGTGACTGCTAAATACTTGATGTTCGCCTTCTAAAGACCAAATATGGGTGTGGTGCAAGGACTGAATATTTTCCACTGCGAGAATTTGCTGCTCAATATTTTTTAAGTCTATATCCTGGGGCACACCTTGCAGAAAAACATATAAGGTCTCTTTGAGTCGGCCGATTACCCCCCAAAGAATGTAAGCACTAATGAGAAGTGACAGTGCAGGGTCGAGATAATGAATATCCTGAAATTTTAGGATGATGGCTACTATTAAAACCGCTATCCAGCCTAATACATCTTCCAGTAAATGCCAAGAAACGACCTTTTCATTGAGCGATTTTCCACCACTAAGTTTCCAAGCCGCATAGCCATTAACCAAGATTCCAAAAAGAGCAAATAGAATCATTCCATTGGCATCGGAATGCTGAGGTTCTAATATGCGACCTACCGCTTCATAAATTACATAGATTGACCCGGCAATGAGAACGATACTATTAATTAAGGCCCCTAAAAGGGAGAAGCGCGCATAACCAAAAGAGAATTTTGAATTGGCTTCTTGCTTTGATTTTCTATCTAAAAACCAAGCCGTGCCCAAAGAAAGACTATCGCCTAAATCGTGCACGGCATCAGAAATGATGGCGACACTGTTCACATAAAAGCCGCCGAAGAGCTCTAAAATGGTGAAGCCCACATTGAGTAGGAAGGCGACCTTTAAATTTCTACCAGATTTAGTATGACGGTGGTCATTACTCATAATTCTTGTTTTTAAAGACGCATCTACCGAAAGGGAGAGAAAACTGAACTATTGAAGTTTATTCTCCAGCCATCAAATCTTCGGGAATCTCACAAATAGGTATGGGTAGCATTTTGTGCTTATTGGCGCGGTTGTACTTTTCGTAGATGCGCATCACTTCTGCTTCACGTCCCAGAAAATCAGTCGCACTTTTATGGATCTTTTCTTGTTCCATGGCCCATTCCAATTCGGGATAAGTAGCCCCTAATTGGTCTTCATCGGTACGGTCATCGCCCCAAAGTCCATCGGTAGGGGGAGCTACTAAAATATCTTCAATTACGCCTAGCTCTTTGGCAAGGGCAAAAACTTCAGATTTGTAGAGATCCGCAATGGGACTCAGATCTACGCCGCCGTCGCCGTATTTGGTGTAAAAGCCTACACCGAAATCTTCTACTTTATTGCCAGTTCCTACAACTAATTTTCCTTCTAAGGCCGCGAAGTAGTAAAGGGTAGTCATGCGTAAGCGTGCACGGGAATTTACGAGGCTCATATCCTTTGCTTCCGAACCGGGAACATTGGGGAGGCTGCCGATGAAATGGTCGAAAACAGGACTGAGGTCTACTTCCGTACGACTAACATTAGAGAACTTTTTTTGCAAATTATTAATGTGCTTGCGGGCTCTACTAACTTGGTTAGGGCTCTGATAAATAGGCATCTCCACGCAAGTGGTGGGAAAGCCAGTAAGCGCTGCGAGATAGGAGGTAAGGGCACTGTCAATACCGCCAGAAACCCCAACTATATATCCTTTGGTACCCGATTTTTCGGTGTACGATTTCAACCAATTTACGATGTATTCGATGGTTTCTTGCTTTTTCATAGCGACCAGATTTAGAATAATATACCTACGGTTACAGAAACATAATCGAAGCGGTAGAGTGATTGTTCGTTTAAACGCGGATCTTCATCACTTAGTAGATTATTGGTCAGAGCGCGGTGATACTGTAAACGTCCCAAAGCTTTGGTGCCGCCTCCAAGATCGTATTCCCAGCCAAGGCCAATACGAAATGTGGCATCGAAAAGACTGATTAAGCTCGAGTTTTCGAAAACACGTACGGGTTCCCAGCTTACCTCCTCGCCCGTTTCAAAGCCTAGGGTAAAGCCCATTTCTGCGAAATAGGTATTGTAACCAAACTGTCGCGTCCGCATTTTAATTTGTATGGGAATTTGAATAAAATTAGCGCGATAACGCGCAGTAGTGTCGTTAAGATTTAAGGATCCACCACGACGAACAAATTCGAAGCCTGAAGTGAAAGAGTAGCGCTCGCTAAAATTATACTCAGCGAGGGCGCCAAAACCAAAGGTGAGAGCGGAGCCGCCGCTGGCATTTGTTTGATTGGTGTTTAGGTAACTTATCTGGCTCGAGCCTATAACTCCTAATTGAAATTTGCGATCTTGCCCCGAGCTAAGGCCAACAATTAGAAACACGAAAAGACCAGTGATACTTAGGCGCATGTTAAAAAATTTAGATTTGAACAAAATTAAGACCCTTAAAAGAATGAAGGCCTATCGGAAGCCGCTTTTATTTTTTACGTCTCTGCTTATCTTGTTGTTATTGTTTCAATCTTGTGATAATGAGAAAGATATTGACCTAAGCGCGATTAAGCTTGAAACTGATATAAAACGCTTTGACCGTGCTTTTTTCACGATGGACACCCTTAACTTCACGCAAAACTTAGCCGCTTTGGAGCAAGACTATCCTCCCTTTTTTAGTGCTAAAACAGAAGAAGTCTTTTGGCGTAACCAACGCAAAGACGAATTGCAATTGAAGCTTTTTAGTCAGACCGAAAAGCTCTTTGGTGATATGGAAAAGGAGCAGGCGGAATTGAACCGTATTTTTAAGCGCTTTTATTATTATTTCGGACAGGAAAAGCAATTTCAGGTTTATAGTTATATCTCTCGCTTGGATTACGATTATCCCATAATTGTAGCGCCACCCTATTGCTTTATTGGTTTGGATATGTACTTGGGTGAGAACAATGATTATTACGCATCTTTACCCAATTACCTGCAATTTGAAAGGCAAGCCCAGTTTTTATTAAGAGATGTTGCTTTTGCCTTAGCGGAAAATACTTTTGGCTTGCAAGTAGATGAAAACAAGCTGCTTGACGCGATGATTTATTATGGTAAACTATTATACGTTACCGAGCAATTATGTCCTTTTTTACGGGAAGAGGAGCTAATGGTTTACCCCCCTAAGAAAATGGAATTTTGCAAAGAGCACGAGCGCGATATGTGGGTTTATTTTATTGAAAATGGCGTGCTTTTTAAAAGTGATGCCGAGCTGCAAAGACGTTTTATTGACGTGGCTCCCTTTAGTAAATTCCGCACCGATACCGATCCACAAACTCCCGGAGGAGTGGGGCGCTGGTTTGGATATAAAATTGTGTCGGCCTATATGGAAGAGAATCCTGATTTAAGCCTTCAACAACTTTTACAAGAGAAAGATGCCGCTAAAATCTTAAAACTATCCAACTATAAGCCTTAAGCATTAGACTATATCAACAGATTTACTCTGGTGAAAATGTACCTTTGCCAAAAATTTAATTATGGCTATTGCACATACTTCCAACATAACATTAGAAATCTCTTTAGACGAGAATAAAGTTCCCGAAACCATAACTTGGAATGCTCCCGATAGCGGTGTAGAAAACGCCAAAACTAAGGCCACGATGTTATCTGTTTGGGACGATAAAACGCAAGAGACTTTGCGCATCGACCTTTGGACTAAAGACATGCCTTTAGACCAAATGAAGAAATATATTCATCAAAATATTATGGCTTTAGCCGATACTTTGGAGCGTGCGGGTGGCGAGGCGGAACTGGCGAAAGAGCTACGCGAGTATAGTTTGGACTTGGGAGAGAAAATGAACGTTTTAAAACGCGGCTAATTTTTCGAATTCTCTTATCAATAAGCGATTATTGGTTTGAAAGTAATTAGAACATTTAAAAACGTTAAGCACGAGCCTTAAGCGTGGCTAAGGGCTTACTTCCTTATTTAGATTGAAGCTTATTGTTGATTTGACCAATATAGCTAAGGATTTCAGCCTTGCCCGCACCGCTTTCTGCCGAGGTAGAAAACTGCATGGGCAGCTCAGCCCAAGTTTCCAGCATCTTGGTATTGTAAACTTTCAAGTTCTTATTGAGCTGGTTGCTTTTTAACTTGTCAATCTTGGTGAAAACCATACTAAAGGGAATACCACTTTCTCCTAACCACTCCATAAATTCTAAGTCAATTTTTTGGGGTTCATGCCGCGAGTCGATTAAAACAAAAAGGTTGATTAAGGTAGGACGCTCAAGAATGTAATCCTCAATCATTTTTTGAAACTTACTGCGGCTGGTTTTACTAACCTTAGCATAACCATAGCCCGGTAAATCAACTAAATACCAAGAATCGTTAATGGTAAAGTGGTTGATTAACTGGGTTTTACCAGGTTTTCCTGAGGTATGGGCTAGGTTTTTCTTACCTACGAGTTTATTAATAAGACTGCTCTTACCCACATTACTACGTCCAATAAAGGCGTATTCGTTTTTACCATCTTGCGGACATTTAGTGATGTCCGTATTGCTTAATAAAAATTCGGCCGATGTGATTTCCATGGCGCGAAGGTAATTAACGTGTTGCGATTATAAATTAAAGCCTTAGTTTTTTCATTCACGGTCAAAACCATCCTCCATACCTTTCTGACCTTAAGAATTAATGCTCTCTGCAGTTAGATTTTTGCTATTTAAGAAAGGACTCAAACCAAAGTGATAATCGCATTTAAGTTTGTGCTTGGCTTTTTAGTACATGACAATAACACATAATCCCTTGATTTCCAACAAATTAGGTGTTAAAAAATTAGGATAAAGCATTGGCTTTCAGTATATTAGAAGAATATTCTC
>PZPB01000013.1:0-5259 GCA_003045865.1 Bacteroidota bacterium
TTTGAAAACGATTTTCATAAAGGCCCAACTTTTCACACAGATTTTTTTGGGCCTGGCTGTATATAAATGCTAACGTATGAATATGTGCATAGTTGCATATATATCACCTTTACAAATCTAGGGGATTTTTAATTGATTTGAAAGAATTGTTGGCCACGTGGGTGTAGATTTCTGTGGTTTTACTCGACGAATGACCAAGTAGTATCTGAATGCGACGAAGGTCAATGCCGCTTTCTAAAAGGTGGGTGGCAAAGCTGTGGCGAAGCATGTGAGGGGTTATATTTCTTGTAATACCTGCTTTTTCTTTGGCCATCTGTAATATGCTGCGCACACTACTCGGACTATACTGTTTACCTAAAGGTCCTTCGAAAAGCCAGTTTTTGGGACGGTAGATCTTATAGTAATCGCGTAAATCTTTTAAAGCTTGATTCGCCAATAAGCTAACTCTGTCTTTTCCGCCCTTAGCTTGGTTAACTCGAATAAGCATGCGGTAACTGTCGATATCGGTGATCTTTAGATTGATAAGTTCATTACGTCTCAATCCAGCCGAATAAAGTAGGGAAATGATGCATTTGTGCTTTATGTTTTCGGTGTTCTCAAGCAAGAGGTTTACTTCTTCTTTGGATATTACTTCAGGTAGGCTTTTCCTCTTTATCGGGCGCTCTATGCTGTAGAAGCGGTTGGGCATGCCCAGTACAACTTCGTAATAGAATTTTATGGAGTTAATTGCGATGTTAATGGCCGAGTCAGACTTCTTTGCTTGTACCATTTTTTGAAGGTAGCCTCGAATGTCCGTTTCATTGATTTCCATCAAATCCATTTCTTTGAAATGATTGATAAAGGTTTCAAAAGCAAGAATGTAGCTCTTTACAGTGCTGTTGGCATAGCGTCGCAGTTCTAGTTTTAAAAGATACTCTTCGGGGCATCTTCTATGCTCAGGGTTGGCTGTTCTTTTGCGAAACCAGTTAACATCCATGGTGTCGGGCGAATGCTGCTTCGGTGGCCGATTCTCGAAAAAATAGGCGGTGTTGATCCACGCGTATCCCTTAAATGTTTTAAAAATTAAGGTCAGTTTCGCTTTGTTGTTAGGGACGTAAGCCATGTTGAATTCCTTGCTCCAGCTGGCTTCACCGAGACTAACGGTTAAAGAATCTAATACGCGATCTTGCTGGAATTGCAAACCAATAAATTTCTTGTTATCAATAACAAGGTGCTTGAGTGTAATGTGTCTGTTAGGCATAAGATTAAGGATTTAAATGACTAAATACGACTGAAAAAGGACCAAGTTGGAGGTGAAAATGTAGATTTATACGAATAATTAAACGTTAACCTAAAATGCCTACCTGTTTAAACTGCCAAAAGAAACTCGAAGGAAGAGTGGACAAGAAATTTTGCGACGCCTATTGCAAAAGCAACTATCATTATGAAAAAAATAAAATAAAAGACCAAAGTCTTTTTAAAAAAGTCGACCAACAGCTGAAATTGAACCGGCGCCTTTTGCGCGAATTCAATAAAGCTGGTAAAGCAGTGGTTCGCGCTGAATATTTAATAGAGCGTGGTTTTAATCCTCGCTATTTCACCAACTATTGGAAGAATAATAAAGGAGATATTTACCTCTTTGTGTATGAGTACGGATTTTTAAAACGCAGCGAGAAAGGAAAAAGTAAATACGTCTTAGTGCAATGGCAAGATTATATGGCGAAATGAATCTTTAATTTCGCGCGCTCCCCTCAAAAAAAAAACACAACCTATCAACGAACCGCAAGCTTTAATGCTTGTTCTAATCACTATGGAAAGAAAATCGCGGCTGAAAAAGCTTATTGAACAATTGGGAAAAGGTCTGCATGAAAGAGATGAGGCCATAAAATTAAGTTTATTAAGTGCCATCGCTGGCGAAAGTATCTTCCTATTGGGTCCTCCCGGAGTGGGAAAAAGCCTAATCGCGCGTCGTTTGAAATTTGCTTTTCAAGATGCACAGAGCTTCGAGTATTTAATGACACGCTTTTCTACCCCAGAAGAGGTTTTTGGACCGGTTTCCATTCAAAAATTGAAAGAGGAGGATAAGTATGAAAGGAAAACCGAGAAATACATGCCAGGCGCGAACCTGGTTTTTCTCGATGAAATTTGGAAAGCGAGCTCTTCCATCCAAAATGCGCTCCTTACCATTATAAATGAGAAGGTTTATCGTAACGGGGAACAGGAAATTAAGGTAGACTTGCGCGGCTTAATAACCGCCAGCAACGAGTTGCCTCCCGATAATGAAAACTTTAGCGCCCTCTACGATCGCTTGCTCATTCGCTATCAAATGTTGGGGATTAAAAACTCCCAAAGCTTTCTGCATATGATAACGGGTACCGAGCCGGTTTACAAGGATCAGATTCCGGCAGAACTGAAAATTACCAATGCCGAATTGGAAACTTGGCATAGCGAAATCGATGCCCTTGAAATTGGCGATGAAGTGCTGGCCGTTATCCAAATTGTGCGCAGGAAAATTGAAGAACACAATGCTAAACAATCCAGCGACCTGCAACGCTTGCATGTTTTTGATCGCCGCTGGAAAAAAATTATTCGCCTACTGCGCACTTCGGCCTTTTTAAATGGTCGCGAAAAAGTTGATTTACTCGACTGTTTCTTAATGGTACATTGCCTGTGGAATAGACCCGAGGAAATAGAGCTCATCCAAGAAATTGTAAGCGAAACTATCCGCAAACATGGCTACAGTTTAAGCATTGGACTAAATATGCTGAAACGGGAAGTGGAGAGTTTTAAACAGGAAGTGGATGACGAAATCAGCTTCAAAACCACCCGCATGGAAGAGGTGCTTCGTCCGGTAGAAGAGGAGTACTATCAACTGGAAAAACAAGGCGAACAGTTTGCCGGGAAATTCATCAATGTAAAGGATTATAATCGTTTGAAAGTAGACGAATATGAAGTGATAAACCTCTACGACGATGAATATAAGCTGGTTAATCGCCTATCTGCCGCCAAGGCCAACAAGCAGTTTAGCCTAAACATTAAGCATAATTCCATAAAACACTTGCTCACGTTGCTTACCTATCAGCAAGAAAAGGTGGACTATCTTTATAAAAAGCCCCATACTTTGGTCTTTAGTTTTTGGGAAGAGCGCTACCAAAAAATGGAGGACTTCATTAAAAAGCAACAGCAAAATCTAATCAATAACAAACCTGAATCGCTCACCTTGGCCAAAGGCAACATTTTTATAGATGCGAAATTAATGCCGGTAGTGGAAGCCAATCATCAAGAGGTAACCGATGCCCTGTCTGCGCTTCAGCTTAAGCTGGAAAAGTTAAGGCATAGCTATCAAAGGGATTAATTTTTTGCTCGTAGGCAGATGCGCAAGAATAATTTTGGACGGTAGTTAAAAATGGTATTGCTTTCAAATAGTTACTTCCGAGAGTGATTTTTTCAGATTTCAAACTATTTTATTTTTTAGTTCTAAAATGATTTTAAACTGAAGTTAAAGCGGAATTTATAGATTTTAAATTAATCATAATTTGAAAACATAGACTTTACTGATCGCATCTCGCGAAAGCGAAAAAAGACTAAAACCGAATAAGAAACCGCGCGGAAAAATGGCGGAGAACGGCCGCGAAATTTTAGGCAATACCGCATTTATAATATACTATGCAAGAACAGTCATTAGAGAAGCTACAAGAGGAATTTGAGCGATTTATTCAGTTTGCAGAAGTGCTGGATAAGCAGAGTCGTCGCTACTTTGTGGCTTATTTGCGAGAGCTTTTGCTGGCGGAACCCATGGAGGAGGATAGCTTGCAAAGCGAGTATTTTAATTATTTTAAAGAGGCTTTAAATGACTTGTTTCGCGATGATGATTTGCGAAAATTGGCGCAGGAGAATACTTTGTTGGGTGAGCAAATTTTGGTAGACACCCTCCATTGGTTTCGGAAAACCTATGGCGAGTTATCAAAAAAACATCCTTACGAAGACGAGCAGCGGGAACTGGAAAGTTGGGGTATTCGCCACCTTCGTCAGTTTTGCCAATCCTATAATTACTTAATTCAGAAGGTGAGTAGCTATTACTCGCGTGAGGAAATTGATCCGAGTTTCCATCAGGAAAAGTTTAAAACGCTAATTAAGGAGCGCAAATTTGAGGACTTAAATGAAGAGGAATGTGCGCAAATTGAAAGGATGCTCAAAGACCTTTTATCGCAGTGGGACGCTCGCCTGAGTGCGAAGATCTTTACTTTTCAAATGAAGCATCTGCGAACAGCGAAAGAAGATTTTCAAGCCAAAGTAGAAGCGAAAGTGCAGGAGTTTAAAAAGTTGAGTTCCTTAATAAAACCTTTTACCGAGCATATTGGTCGTTATTGGGATATGAGCCGGGCTTTGTGGGAAGAGCAAACTTTAGATTTAATTAAATTGTACGATGCGCTTTTAAAGGATGAAGAGGAATTAAAACGCTTGGCCGATTTGTTGGGTTCTTTGCGCCAAGCAGAGCTAGAAATGGAGGAGGAGCACTACGAAAAAGTGCTGGAGTTTAAGGAGTGGCAAAAAGATCCCAATCTGCGCACCGAGATTGTGGGCGTAAATTACGGCAGCGATTTAAATAATGTTCTGCCTACCGAAATTGCGCTTTTCGGCGAGCAAAGTGAATGGCAGTTTTTAAAGCGTTTTGCCGATGATCAATTGCAGATAAATCAATTTGAAGATCGTGTTTTACAAAGTAGCACCCGCGTTTACAGCGAGTCTTTTCAAAGGGTAAAGAAAAAAGAGAAGGGTCCCTTTATCGTGTGCGTAGATACCAGCGGCAGTATGGAGGGCCAGCCCGAACGCATTGCTAAAGTTTTATGTTTTGCCATTTTAAAAATGGCGGCAGCCGATGAGCGCCGTGCCTTCCTAATCAATTTTAGTAGCGGTATTCATACCATCGACTTGTATAATTTGGTGGATAGTATTAATGAGGTAGCGGCCTTCTTGCAAAAATCTTTTCACGGGGGAACGGACATTAGTTTGGCCCTAAGTGAGGCTTTACAGCAATTGGAAACGCACGGTTACCGCGATGCCGATGTGTTGGTGATAAGCGATTTTATTATGTATAAAATTAGCGACGACCTGAAAATGGCCATGGAAAAGCAACAGCATAATCGCGGTACGCAGTTTCATAGCTTGGTTATTACCGATCAGGCCAATGAAGAGGTAATCAGTCAATTTGATAATGCTTGGAGCTACGATCCTTATAAAAAAGGCGTATTGCGAAAGATGTATGGCGACCTGAAGGGC
>PZPB01000013.1:5269-27967 GCA_003045865.1 Bacteroidota bacterium
CTGTCGCAGCGCAGAATTTAGAGCAAAAAAAAAGCGGGAGACTCTGCAACTCCCGCTTTCAAAATGCTTAACAGTGTTTGGAATCTGTAGATTACTAACCCTATTTCCCTATAAAATGAAGAACCCTGTTAAGCATTACCAAATTACAATATTTTTTAGAATAGCCAACTATTTGTGTTAAAAAGACGTATCCATAAGCCTTTCATGAAGGAGTTCCCTATTTGAAAGGCTTTCCGCTCGCTTTGCCTCGGTCATTTTTGAGGCAAAATTGGGGTCGAAGCCAAGGAAGAAAGCATTCCAGACTCTGAAAATTTCTAGTTTTTTCAAAGCACAAAAAAAGCCCCGCAGTACGAGGCTTTTAACGAAAACTAAAACATAAAAATGAAAAAACTTTGTGCTCTTCCAGTCAAAAGTAATGAAAAATTTATATCCTCAATCATCTCTCTTAATATTGGCTAACTAAAATTTTGTCCATTACCTTAGAGCTTTAATTTCATCTACCATTTCATTTATGCCGGCTCAAGAAATTCTAAATTTAGCCTTGGTGCAAACTGCCTTGCACTGGGAAGATCCACTCGCTAACCGCAATCAGTTTACCGAACTTCTGGCTAATTTACCGCCCGTTGATCTTATAGTTTTACCCGAAATGTTTACCACGGGCTTTAGCATGCAGCCCACTAAATTAGCGGAAGAAATGGAGGGGCCAACCCTAGCTTGGATGAAAGAAATGGCCGCCCTGCGCCAAGCAGCAATAACGGGCAGCATTATTATAAAAGAAAGGGGACGCTACCTTAATCGACTCCTATTCGTTTATCCAAATGGCAACTATAGATTTTACGATAAGAAGCACCTTTTCACCCTTGCGGGAGAAGAGAAACATTATAATGCCGGGACTAGAAAGTTGATTTTAGAATACCGCGGCTGGCGTATTAACCCGCAAATTTGCTACGATTTACGTTTCCCGGTTTGGTGTAGAAATAGCGAGCGCTTCGACCTGCAAATTTTTGTGGCCAATTGGCCCGAACGTCGCGCCGTAGCGTGGAAGACTTTACTGAAGGCACGGGCGATTGAAAATATGTGTTTTGCAGCAGGGCTAAACCGCGTGGGTAAAGATGGCAATGGCGTTTATCATTCGGGCGATTCGGTGGTGCGCGATCCGCTGGGAACCCGCATTTCGTATATTGAACCAGGCGCCCAAAGTGTAGCTTTGGTGCAATTGGAATACCATCGCATTACGGAGGCGCGTTCTAAATTTGACTTTCTAAATGATGGCGACGAGTTTATCTTAAAACCTCGACCGGATTTATTTTAGTGTGCATTCCACTATTTCCCGGGCGTTTGAAGTCTAATTTTACGTCAAAATCCCCCTCATTTTAGCGAAACTTGCACCGGGCAATGGTCGCTGTGCATAGCGTCTTTCAGTATGTCGGCATCGCTGATGCGATCTTGCATCGCCGCCGAAACCATTTGGTAATCAATACGCCAGCCTTTATTATTGGCGCGGGCATTGGCGCGATAACTCCACCAACTGTAGCGTTCTACCAAATCAGGGTGAATGCTGCGAAAAGAGTCTTTTAAACCAATCTCTAAAAAGGAACTGAGCCACGCTCTCTCTTCGGGTAAAAAGCCCGAAGTGTCTTTATTGGCTTTGGGATTGTGAATGTCTATTTCGGTGTGGCAAATATTAAAATCGCCGCCAATAATTAAATTCGGATGCTCTTTTAATAAACCCGCTATGTAATTTTTGAAATCGCCCAGAAACTGCATTTTTAAATCTTGGCGCGCATCGCCGCTACTGCCGCTGGGCACATAAACGCTCATAATGGAATAGTCGGCAAAGTCCGCCCGAATTATTCTTCCTTCAAAATCGATATAGTCAATGCCGCAGCCAATTTCTACATGCAAGGGTTTCTCTTTGCTTAAAATCCCGACCCCACTGTAGCCCTTCTTTTCAGCGCTATGCCAAAAGCTATGGTAGCCTAAATTGCTAAAAGCCTCTTCTTCAATTTGTTCGGGCTGCGCTTTGGTCTCTTGAATAAGTACCACGTCGGCATTTGTTTCGGCCAACCACTCATCAAAACCCTTGCGTTTTGCTGCCCTAATTCCATTTACATTATAAGAAATAAGCTTCTTCGCCATATCACAACCTATTTGCGCACTTTTGCCGTTATAAATTGCAAAATAATAGCATTATCGCAATCCGCCTCTTAAAATATAAACTATTTCTGCTCTTCCTTTGCAGTATGGCGCTTACGCAGATGCGTGCTCAGCATCAGTCATTGCTTGTAATGCCATTAAGCGATAGCATTAGCCTGGGCTCCAATTTATTGCTGCGCGATAGCATTGTTTTTAGCAATTTAAAAGGGGAGCCCCTTGCGGTAGATTTCCATTTAAGGGGCCTTAATCCTCGTTACCTTATTTTTGAGGAAAGCACCAAAGATTCTCTGCAACTGCGGTATTATACCATTCCTTTTCAGTTGCCTCAAAGCTTTTCTTTAAAAGATAGCAGTCAAATTTTATCGCCAGCTAGGCAGGGTCGCCCTTTGCGGGAAGAGGATTTATTTTCCTTAAGCAGCCAAGAATTTAAGCCTTTCAAAGGCCTAAGCTCGCAGGGAAGTTTAAGCCGCGGTTTCTCCGTGGGTAATAATCAGGATGCGGTTTTAAATTCGGCTTTAAACCTGCAGTTAAGTGGCGATATCGGTAAGAATACGCAAATCAGAGCTAGCATTAGTGATAATACCGTGCCTATTCAGGCCGAAGGGTACACGGCTCAATTGCGCGAATTTGATCGGGTTTACCTGGAACTGGAAAACCCAGATTTTGGGATATTACGAGCAGGTGATTATAATATCATTTCGCAAAACGACTACTTCCTTAACTACGATAAACGCATTAGTGGTGGCGGAATTGAAACTAAAATCGCATCAGGCGAAAGCCAAATACCCCTAGTGGTACAAGGTGGATTAGCGCGTGGACGTTTTAACCGAAATACTTTTCAGGGACAAGAAGGAAATCAAGGGCCTTATAAATTGCGGGGTGCTAATAATGAGCAGTTTATCATAATTATTTCGGGTTCAGAACGGGTTTATATTGATGGGGTTCTGCAAAAGCGCGGTGAGCAAAACCAGTATATAATGGATTATAATGCTGGTGAAATTACCTTCACGGCTTTGCAACCTATTACACGCGATAAGCGAATTGTGGTAGAGTTTCAGTACACCGAGCAAAATTTTTTACGCACGGTTTTTCAAGCGCAATCGGGCTTTGAGTCGGAGTCTTACCGCACGAAAATCCATTATTACAACGAAAGCGATCAAGAAAATCAACCCTTAATAGGAGAATATAGCGAAGCCGAATTGGCGCGTTTACAGCAAGTGGGCGATAATATCGATGCGGCCTTAATTAGCAGTATTATTCCGGCGGCCTACAATGATGCGAGCATTCAATATCGCTTAATCGATTCCTTGGCTTTTGATTCGGTGCTGGTTTTTAGCCGCGATTCTACCGTTCAATTGTATTCCGCCAGTTTTAGCTTTTTGGGTTCTAATCAGGGGAATTATCGCTTAGCAGAAAATCAAGCGAATGGTCGGGTTTTTCGATGGGTAGCGCCGGTAAATGGCGTGCCGCAGGGTTCTTATGAACCACAAAGGCGTTTGGTGGCGCCCAATAGTTTAGAGGTGGTGAGCTGGCAAAATGAGGTGCAAATAAATAAGCGGCAGGCGCTAAAAATCGATGGTGCTTTAAGCAGAAACGTGCTCAATCGTTATTCGGATAAAGATCGCAATAACGATGTGGGCTTAGCGGGCAAGGCCGATTATTCTTTTGCCATGCCTCTGAAAAAAGCTCAGTTAAAACTCAATGCGAGCTACGAGTTTAATAATCCTCAGTTTAAGAGTTTAGAACGAATTCGCGCGGTAGAGTTTGCTCGCGATTGGAATTTACCGCTTAATTACTTGGGGGCAGTGCAATTGCTTAGTTTAAACTCAGGCTATCAGCGCGATTCCCTGAAATTACAATATCGCTTTCAGGCTTTGCAATCGCCTATAAAAAATGGATATAGGCATCTGCTGCAAAGCGACTTAATAACGAAAACGCAGCTTTTAAAAGCGAATTTAAGTTTAACGCAAAGTAGCGGCATTGCCAGTCTCGATAATTTTTGGCGCGAGCAATTTAACTACCGCTACTTCTTGCAACAGCGCTGGTGGCTAGGTTTAGAAAGCGTGGGCGAATGGAACATTGCGCGGGCTTTAAACGGCGATAGTGTTTTAGCCAACAGCTATAGCTTTATCGAGTATCGCGCTTTTAGCGGATTGGGTGACACAGCTAAGAGTTTTGTAGAATTGGGTTATTTGCAACGTTTCGACGATTCGGTGAGAACGGCTCAGCTAGAGCGTTTTACCCAAGCCCAAACCTGGTCGGCAAGGGCTAATTGGCAAACTAAATTTGATGCAAACTTTCAAATGGCAGTTTATTACCGTCGCCTGCAAATTTTACAAGGGGAAAGTCTTAACGATTTACAAAATAGCCTGACCACCCGTTTTAATTACAATCAGCGGATATGGAAAAAGGTTATTATTAGTAATTCCTTCTACGAAAGTGGGGCAGGGAATGAACCTCGTCGTAGTTTCACTTATGTAGAAGTGCCGGCGGGAACCGGGACCTATACCCATACCGATTACAATGAAAACGGCATTCGTGAGCTCGATGAATTTGAAATTGCTCCCACCCCCGATCTCGCTACTTTTATTCGGGTATTTAGTCCCAATGTAGATTTCGTGCGCACGAGTATTGTGAAGTTGGGACAAAATCTCAATATTAATACGCCGCAAAAATGGCAGCAAGCGGGTTTTTTCAAAAAATCGCTCAGTCATTTCAGTAGCGTTTTGGCCTATCAACTTGATCGACGCAATTTGTTGAGCGGTAGCATTAATAATTTAAATCCTTTTACAGTTTTAAGTAATGATACCTTATTAGTAGCGCTTAACGAAAGCTTTCGGCAGACCTTGTTTTTTAATCGCGGCAGCGCCCGCTTTGGCGCAGATTATACTTTTCGGCAGAGCGATAATCGCACCTTGGTAACGTACGGTTTAGAGCAAAGGGCGATTAGGGAGCAAATTATTAATATGCGCTACACTTTTGCTTCAGATTTCATTTTGCGTTTGCGCGCAAATTCGGGTGTGAAAAACAATCGCAGTGGTAATTTTACCAACCGTAATTTCGATATCGATCAGCAGCAGCTTTTTAATTCTTTAACCTATCAATTGGCTACTAAATTAAGTTTGGCGGCCAGTTATGAGTATAAGCAGGAGCAGAGTGAAGGGGAAATTAGCAATAGTCTAAATAGTCACGATTTAGGTTTGGAGCTCAATTATACCGCTGCGCAAAAGTTAAGTGCTTTGGCCCAATTAAATTACATTCAAAACAATTTTGAGGGCGAGGTAAACTCACCCGCGGCTTACGAAATGCTACAAGCTTTGCGACCGGGCGAAAATGCCACCTTTAATCTCAGTCTGCAAAAAACTTTCCTTAGTAATATTGTTTTAAGTCTTAGCTATAATGGGCGTTACAGCGCTTCCTTGCCAGCCATTCATACGGGAAATGTTCAGGTGAAGGCTTATTTTTAAACTGAGTTCGCTGTAAAATCAGGCCTCAGACCTTTTAAATGCAATGGAGCTTAAAACAAGCATTTCCTAATCGTTTAAGCAAATACTTGAGAGATGGATAAGCGCTTATTTTGCTCAAAAATGCGAGAACCGAAAGTCTATTTCCACGATTTCATCAACTTCCTTTTTCCCTTGCAATGCGTGGCTTGCAAGAAGCAGCTGGTTAAAGGAGAAGAGTTTTTCTGTATTTCTTGTTTTTTAGAATTGCCCAAAACGCAGTATCACTTATACGCCGACAATCCGGTCTTACGCAGCTTTACCGGGCGCTTTCCCTTAGAGAAAGGAGCGGCTTGGTTGCAGTTTCAAAAAGGGGGCGTGCTGCAAGCGGCCATGCATGCTATCAAATATCAAAACCGTCCGAAGCTTGGGGCTTATCTTGCGGCTAAAGCGGCTGCCGACTGGCAGAATAGTGAATTTTTTAGCGATATCGACCTGATTGTGCCCGTTCCTTTGCACTGGCGCAAGCGTATGAAAAGGGGTTATAATCAAGCCTCCTTCATAGCCCAAGGTTTAGGGGACTCTTTGAATATTCCCGTAGATGAATCCTTTTTATACCGCGCCCAGTATCGGCAGTCGCAAACGCGAGAACACCGTTTTAAACGCTGGACGAATGTTAGTTCCGTCTTTGCCGTAAAAACCCATCTGGCCGTGACCGATAAGCATATTTTACTGGTAGATGATGTGCTAACCACGGGTGCCACCATTGAAGCTTGCCTAAGGGTAATGGCAGAAATGCCGCGCTGTAGGTTTTCTATTTTTACTTTAGCGCATGCTTAAAGCCTTAGTTCTTTAAAAGGAAATAACTCAATTTATTTGTTTCTGCTGCGTTTACCTTGCGGCGTGCTAAAAAGTATAATCTTTGCAGTCTTTGTAAAAAGCAAATACCAATGCAAAAACAGTTTAAGGAATTTCGTTCAAAACCCGCGGCCACCTGGTTTACTTTAATCCTACTTTTTGTGTTGTTTGCCTCTTTTGAGGCCTTCATTACTTCTTGTGCTAGCCGATCTAGCCCCAGCGGTGGCGAGAAAGATACCTTGGCGCCGCAATTGGATACTTCTTTTCCTCCTAACCAAACTATTCACTTTAAAAGTCCCAGCATTCGCCTTAAGTTTGAGGAGTACGTCGACTTGAAAAGTCCCCAGCAACAAATTAGAATTTCACCGCTTTTACCAGACGATTTAGAAATAATTGGTAAAGGCAAAGAGGTGCTTATTAAGGGTTTAGATAGTTTAAAAGAGAATACCACCTACATCATTTCTTTTGGAGCGGCGCTAGCTGATTTTACAGAAGGCAATGTAAATAAGGACTTTAAATACGTATTTTCTACCGGATCATATATTGACAGTTTGGAGCTAAAAGGTCGCTTACATGATGCATACACCGGTGAGGCGGAAAAAGATATGTTGGTCGTATTGTATGCTACCGATCGTAAATCTACCCGCGATTCTCTCCTTTATAAGGTTCGTCCCGAATACTATGCTTTTAGCAATGAGCTGGGTGAGTTTAAAATGACCAATATGCGCAGCGGGAAATATCTTTTAGCTGCTTTCGCTGATAAAGAGTCCGATTTTAAACTAAATGCCAATGCCGTGAAAATGGCTTTTTGGACCGACACAATCGACTTGCAGCCTGATTCCGTTTACGCTTATCAGCTCTTTAGCTACGATCCTACGCCAAAATTCAGGTATATAAATGCACGACATGGCGCTTTAGGCGACATCACTTTTAACTTCAGTGCGCCCATGGATAGCGCTTTTAAAGTTGAGGTTTTGGATGCCCCCCAAGATTCTGGCTTCTTTAAATTGGGAACAGAGCGCGATACGCTCTACTATCGCTTCCGCTTTAAGCGCGATAGCCTAAACTTTAAGATTAATTACGATACCCTGTTTGTGGATTCGGTAATTTCCATTCGTTTGCGTGAGTACGATGAACCCAAGCTTAAAATTTCTGCCCCAGTAAAGGAGTTTCGGAAAAATGACACCGTGTTTATCTACTCCAATTTGGTGATCGCAAAATGGAATATTGATAGTACTGCTTTTTATACGCCAAAAGACACTTTGAAACGCCTACCTTTAAGAGATTCCGCTCGTGAAAAGCGCTGGTTTTATGCCCCGCCGCATCAGTCAGGTTTTAGCCTAATGTTTAACAAAGGTGCCGCAGAATATAGTGCCAGTAATAGGTTAAAGGATAGCCTTTGGTTTAGCTTCGAATTAAAAAGTGGAGAAGATTTAGGAACTTTGGCTTTTAACGTGAGTGCTGATAGCGCCTTGCCCTATATTCTGCAAATCTTAAAGGAAGACGATTCTCCTTATCGTTTGATTCCTTTTACAGACAGCACTACGGTGGTGTTTAAAAACGAACTTCCGCAAAAGTTTAAGGCCTTTTTAATTAGAGATTTGAATGCTGACGGGAAGTGGACAACTGGAAATTTTTTAGAAGGTCAACAGCCGGAGATCCGCATCCCTTACACCGAGGAATTAGAAATTAGAGCGAACTGGGAACTGGATTTAGATTGGCGTTATCGCTCTGAGTCTATCAACAATCCATAGTTGCTAAATCTATGTTACCCTTGCGGAGATGCCGTAAGTGACCTTTATTTTTGTTCTTGAAAATTAAGCTATGAAAAAAGTATTTCTTCTATTGATTTTGCCATTACTTATGGCATCTTGCGTAAGCAGTAAGGTTTACAAAGATTTGCAGGGTAAATATGCGGATATTGAGTTTGATAACAGTAAACTGCGGAAAGAGAACGATAGTTTAGCCTCGGCTAATCAATTGGCAGAGAATTATCTGCAGGAATTACAAAGTCAACAAAAGGCATTGCAAACCAAAGCGCAAGAACAGGCTGTTGCTCTCGAGGCATTGCGCGGTCGCTATAACGATCTCAACCAGAGCTATGAGTATCTTCTTGAAAATAATAATAACCTTTTGGCCAATAATCAAAGGGAGAATAAGAAGCTGGTAGAAAAGCTAAATACCCTGCAAAACGACTTGGCGCGTAAAGAGGATTCTTTGCGTAATGAAAGCGACCGTTTAGGGAAGCTGGAACTAGCGGTGCAGTCGCGTGAAGCGCGCATTAATGAATTAGAATCGGCTATTGCCCGCAAAGATAGCGTGGTAGCTGAGGTTAAGCGTAGCTTGAAAAATGCCCTGCTTAATTTCGATGGCAAGGGTTTAACCGTTGAAACCCGCAATGGTAAAGTCTACGTTTCTTTAGAAAACCGCCTGCTTTTCCCATCTGCAAGTTGGACGGTGCAAGAGGAAGGAACCAAGGCTCTACAAGATTTAGCGGTAGTATTAGCAGAAAATCCCGACCTAAACGTGATGGTAGAAGGCCATACTGATTCGGATGCGTTTAACGGCAGAACGGCGGTGAAAGATAACTGGGACTTAAGTGTAATGCGTGCCACCAGTATTGTGAAAATCATTACCGCCAATGAAGGGGTGAAAAAGGAAAATATTATTGCCGCTGGTCGTAGCGAATATGTGCCAATTGCCGATAACGAAAGCCCTGAAGGAAAAGCGAAAAACCGTCGTACAGAAATTATCATTACCCCCGATTTAAGCGAGTTGTCGGATATTTTAGACTAATATTCGGGGTCATTTTGCAAAGTTTGCAATATTTGATCTTTTAACTTGTTTTACCAAGGCTTATGGACTTTTACGGGAGAAAGAATCTTTGGAAATTTTTACTGTTCCTATTTGCCGTAGCAATTGGGGCCTTGACCTTGTTTTATACCGAAGGCTTTTTGCAGCAGCTAAGACAAGAAGAGATAAAAAAGGTAGACCAGTGGGCCAATGCCATGGCTTCTATTCAAAGAGCAGACGAGTCGTCGGAATTAACCTTAGCGACTCAAATTATTCAGTATAACAGTACTATTCCCCTTATTGTAACCGATGTAAACGGGAATATTACGCACACTAATAATTTGGAAGTTCCCAAGCGCAATAAAAAGGAACGGTTGCAAGAGCTTCTCCAGCAAATGAAAGAGAAAGGGCAGTTTATTGAGGTGCTGGAAGCCCCGGGCAAAATTAATAGTATCGTGTATTACGAGAGTAGTACGCTCCTCACTAAGCTTCGCTTTTATCCCATAATTTTATTAGTAGTTATTTCCCTCTTTATCATAATCGCCTATCTCGCTTTTAGCGGAGCCCGCAAGGCCGAGCAAAATCAGGTCTGGAACGGTTTGGCTAAAGAAACGGCCCATCAAATTGGAACGCCATTAAGCTCGCTCATGGGCTGGCTGGAGTTGCTTAAAATGCAAAATGTGGATGCCAGCATTACGGTGGAAATGGGAAAAGATATTAAGCGCCTCGAAACCATTACCGATCGTTTTTCTAAGATTGGTTCGCAGCCGGCATTAATTCGAACAGACCTTTTGTTAGTGACGCGTCAAGCAGTAGATTATTTGAAGAACCGTAGTTCCAAGAAAATTGAGATTACTTGCCAATTACCGCGCGACCCCATCTTTTTAGAACTTAATGTGCCCCTTTTTGAATGGGTAATTGAGAACTTAATTCGCAACGCCATTGATGCCATAAGTGGACCGGGAAAGATAAAAATCGAGTTGCAAGAAAAGGAGGCAAAGTGGGTGCAAATCGAGGTAAGTGATACGGGGAAAGGGATATCTGCTAAATCACTGCAAACAGTTTTTCGTCCAGGTTACTCTACTAAAAAGCGGGGCTGGGGACTGGGTTTAAGTTTAGCGAAACGGATTATTGAAGACTACCATAAGGGTCGTATATTCGTGGCGCAATCGGTTCCCAACGAAGGGACCACCTTTAGAATACTATTGCCAAAATTAGAGTAATGAGCGGAATTTATATACACATCCCTTTCTGTAAACAGGCTTGTGTATATTGTGATTTCCACTTCTCCACCCTACAAACTAACCGCGGGCAAATGGTGGAAGCTCTTATTGCAGAGGCTAAACTTCGCCGTGGTTATTTAGATTCTTCCCCCATTCATAGTGTTTATTTTGGCGGTGGAACACCGTCCATCTTAGGCGTTGACCGCATTAATTGGTTAATGGAAGAGCTTTCGCAATTATTTGAAATTAGCCCACAAGCGGAAATAAGCTTAGAAGCTAACCCAGATGATTTAAGTGCCGGATATCTAGCAGAACTGCAGAAAAGTGCTATCAATCGCCTATCTATTGGAATCCAGTCTTTTAAAGAGGAGGACCTGCGATTTATGAACCGCGCCCATAATGCCGAAGAGAGCCTGCGCTGTTTGGAGCTTTTGCCTCAGTTCGGATTTAGCAATTATACAATCGATTTAATCTACGGTCTGCCGGGTCAATCTTTGGCCGACTGGCAGTGGCAACTCAGTTTTTTAAAGCGTTTTTCCGTTCCTCATTTTTCGGCTTATGCCCTTACGGTAGAAGAGAAAACCGTATTGCATCATCAGGTAGAAAAGGGCGAGGTTTCCCTTACGGAAGATGCGTCCTATGAGCATTTCGTTGCTTTACAGAAATTTGCGGCGGAAGAAGGTTTTAGTCATTACGAGCTCTCCAATTTTTGTAAAACAGGCTTTCATTCGCGTCATAATACTTCGTACTGGCAAAGTAAACCTTATTTAGGCTTAGGGCCTTCGGCGCATTCTTTTAATGGGACTTCTCGCACTTGGAATGTTGCTAATAATACCCTGTACTTAAAGGGTTTAGAAGGCGGACAGTCTTTAGCGAAAACGGAATCATTAGGAAAGAAGGATTTATACAACGAATTAATAATGACGCGTTTGCGTTTGCAGGAAGGTCTCAATTTAAAAGAGTTAAAGACTTTGGGGGGTGACTCCTGTCATCAATATTGCTTGGCTGAGGCGCGGTCGGAAATTGCGAAAGGCCGATTAATAATTGCGAAAGATCAACTCTATATTCCTAGTGAATACCGTTTTCAAAGTGATGGCATTGCGGCCAGTTTATTTAAAATATAAGATATGTATATTCAATTAGGCCGCAAAGGGCATCGTTACGAAGTAGATCTATCGCAGCCTATAGATTGTTCTAGTACATTCGGGAATGTTAAAAGGGAGCCCCGCGCTTGGCATAGCGCGCCAGTTAGTATTAGTCCCGTAAAAGTAGATGAATGGGTTGGAGCGGTTAAAGAAGGTGCGCCGGTTAACTTTTTTTCGGTTCAATTAAATCCGCATGGCAACGGCACACATACCGAGTGTTTTGGTCATATTAGTCCGGAGCAACATAAAGTGAACGATTATTTTAAAGATTACCATGGCTTCTGCACTTTCATAAGAATAAGCAGCCGTGAGCATGAAGGCGACCGCGTCGTTTTTTTAGAAGACTTAGAAAAGAAGAAATTAAACTTAGCGAAGTTTATAGCTATTCAAGTGGACGCTGATCCCTTTCCTCAAGATTTTAGTGGTGCAAATGCCGCCTATTTTCAAGCGGATTTATTGGCTTACCTGGCAGAAAAAGGGGTAAAACATTTTATTACAAACTTACCTTCAGTAGATCGGGAAGAGGATGAAGGCGCCTTAGCTGCACATCACGCTTTTTGGAAGTACCCAGCGGCTACGCGCGAAGAAGCGACCATCACTGAATTGGCAGTTTTCCCTAAAAGCCTAAAGGAAGGCGAGTATTTCATTAATTTACAAGTAGCTCCGTTACATAACGACGCTAGTCCTTCTCGACCATTGTTATACCGCCTCGAAAAATTGTAATTGAAAATCAATTTCTAGGGTAGAGACGGGATTTATCGCGTCCCCAATTTATCACGTCTTCTATTTATGGTATTAGCCGAAAGGTCAAAAAAGTAGAAACCCCGGTCATTCTTGAAAGAATGCCGGGGTAAACCTTAACCTGATTAATCTGCTTCGCTGATGCTAATATACAATAATTTTAAAAATTGCAAAGACTTAGGGTGAATTTTTGATTTTTTCCGCTTTCCTGCATTTTTCCGCTGAGGTGAAGAGATTAAATAAGTTTTTAAAAGTAGTCTAGATCTGCCGCCTGCTCTTTGTTTGGTGAGTAATTTACCTAGCCGAACTGCAAATTTTGGCTCGAAATGAAGAGTGTGGATAAATGTGCGCTAAACACTTATAAGGCCCTGGGGTAAGTATTAAAATTCAGGTAAATAAAAACCCCGGTCACTCTTAAAAGAATGCCGGGGTAAAACCTTAACCTGATTAATCTGCTTCGCAGGCTCAAATATACATTTATCGAAATGTAAAAAACAAGTTTTTACAGGAGAAATTATATTTTGAATTGCAATTTTCACATAAGTGTCTGGAAGACAATTAAAAAAAATCTGATGAAATGGACCGTTTCAGATAGCTATGGGATTTATTCCGTGGTATATGGTCAAGTAGGCGCTGTTACCCTTCGCTTCGGTAGAGCCGCGATTTATCGCGTCTTCTATTTATCGCGTCTCTTGTTTTACGTTGTCCCTATTTTGTTATGCCTCTCATTTATTTTGGAGAGTATTCGTGTCTTCTGGCAGTCAATCGTCGTTTGTTTGAACATTTGCCTAAGACTCGGCATTTTCGAATGCTGTATTATGGGGGCACAAAGGCAAGATGAGGTGCGGCAGAATATAGTGCAAATAAAAACCCCGGTCACTCTTGAAAGAATGCCGGGGTAAACCTTAACCTGATTAATCTGCTTCGCTGAAACAAATATAAGAATAGATAATTTAATTATCCAAATAAAATTTTCAAAAAAATGCTAAAAACGCAAAAAATCAAATCGAGCAGAATGTAATTGCTTGAAATAACGGATTTGTCAGGTTGTTACTTTTCTTGGTTTAACCTTTTCCGCTTATACAATTTCGCCGCAATAAAGAATAGTACGCCCAAAGCCAATAGTACGCCTATACCAATTAGTAGTCCTGCCGTGCTTTTCCAAACCGCCAGCATTACCACGCCAATAAGAACTAAAGTAGGTACTTCATTATACAAACGATAACCGAAGCTGCTTATACCCGTTGGATTGCTTGCAAGGCTTTTTATTTGCTTGCCACAGCTGAAGTGGTAAAGGATCAGACCTAATACCAAAGTGAGTTTTATATGCATCCAAGGTTGACTAAGCCAAACCGGATTGATCATTAACATGCCAATGCCACCGATTAAAGTGAGATATAAGGCGGGATTTTGAATAATCTGATACAGCCGTTTTTCCATAATATGGTATTGCTTACGCAAAACTTTGGCTTCTAAATCATCTGCGCCAGCGTCCCAAGCCTCGCGGTGATACACAAATAGTCTTACCAGATAAAATAAGGCGGCAAACCATGCTACAAAACCTATTATGTGCAAGGCTTTAAATAGAAAGTAGAAATTCATACAGCAAAGTAAAGGCAATTATAAGGTCTGACAATTGTCATTTTTCAACAACTTAATTGCCCCTAGTTTTGCTCTATGAATTACGATCTAGTAGAGAAATACAATGTGCCCGTTCCACGCTATACTTCTTATCCCACGGTACCCTTATGGGAGAGTAGTAATATAGAGGGTGCCCGTTGGATGAGCCAGGTTATAAAGCGCTTTGAAACGAATAATGAGATTAGTTTATATGTGCATCTGCCTTATTGTGAGAGCCTTTGCACCTATTGTGGTTGCAATAAACACATCACTAAAAATCATTTGGTGGAATTGCCTTACGTTAAAACGGTTTTAAAAGAATGGGAAATGTACCGCAGTCGCTTTCCCGAAAAGCCCATTATCAAGGAATTGCACCTTGGGGGCGGAACGCCTACTTTTTTTAGTCCCGAAAGTTTGGAATTACTTATTAATGGCCTTTTAAAAGATGCCATCGTGCCGAAAGATCGTTCCTTCAGTTTTGAAGCCCATCCTTCTAGCACCAGTGATGCGCATTTAGAAACCCTCTATAAATTAGGATTTAATCGCCTAAGTTTAGGAATTCAAGACTTCGATGAAGAAATTCTAAAAACCATTCATCGTTTTCAAACCGCTGAGCAGGTAGAACGCATCTGCCGCAAGGCCAGAGAACTGGGTTATGATTCGATAAATTTTGATTTGATTTACGGATTGCCCAAGCAAAATAATAAGCACATCGATATTAATTTGGATTGGGTGAAAAGTTTGAAGCCCGATCGTATTGCCTTTTATAGTTATGCACATGTTCCTGGGGTGGCTCCTGGTCAAAGGGCCTATAGCGAGGCTGATCTACCGCAAGGGAAAACCAAGTGGGAGCTTTACCAACAAGGGCGTGAGGGCTTTTTAAAAATGGGTTATCAAGAAATTGGCATGGACCATTTCGCGCTTCCGCAAGATGATTTGGCCCGTAGTCTGAAAAAACACAAGTTACATCGCAATTTTATGGGTTATACCGCACAGCATACCGATTTGGTTATTGCTTTGGGAGCTAGTTCCATTAGCGATAGTTGGGATGCTTTTGCGCAAAATGAAAAAACCTTAAAAGAGTATATGCGACGTGTGCGCGAGGAAGATTATCCGCCCTTAATTAAATCGCATTACCATACTGCTAAAGACGAGCAATTACGCGCTAAGCTCTTAAATTTAATCTGCCATTTCGAAGCAGACTGGCTTAATGAACGTGATTATTTTAATGAGTTTCTTTTACCCCGTTTTCGTACGCTCGAGGCAGATGGCTTACTAAAAATATTCCCTTATCAGGTGAAAGTTACCCAAAGGGGCAGGTCCTTTATTCGCAATATTTGCGCGGTTTTAGATGAGCGTTTAAATACTACAGAATTAGCGAAACCTACTTTTAGTAAAGCAGTTTAGTCGATTTTATTTCTTTGGTAGGGATGATCTTGGTAAAAATGATCTTCAAAAGTTTGCGTCACCTCTTCCGGGTGACGTAATACTTTATAGATGGTATAAATCACCATAATGGGCGAGGCGTAAAATAGGGCCAGGGCGATAAACGGCCAATTCAAAAAAACGCTTAAGCCAAAAAGGAAAAGAAAGAGGAAGGATAAATTCAATGCCGTTTTCATAATAGGCCTTTCCCTAATTAAGAGCTGAGAACCTAATTTTGTTCGTGAACGACGGCTTTAATGATGAGGTCTTTGGGTTGTTAGGGAAAACTAATCCCTTAATTACAAACTTCTACAGAAGCACCTAGTTTGGGGAGTGCAGGTGAAAGATAAGGAATGTCCAATTCCATTCCGCGGAGAATAAGTAGGGCGGCAATTAATACCACCGAAATGGGAATGAGCTTGGGAATATACTTACCATAGCTCAGAATTATTTTATTGCTGAAAATATTTAGACCGGCTAATAGGGGCAGCGTTCCTATTCCGAATGCCAACATATTTAGCAGGCCCATTCCTAGGTTTTCCGCACCCGCAGCAGGCAATAGGGCCGCGTAAACCATTCCACAGGGTAAAAAGCCATTGAGGGCGCCACTGCTGTAAAACCAAATCGACTTTTTTTTGCCTTGGGCTTTGGGTTGCAGCTTACGCAAGATGGGGACCAATAACTGATTGAATTTCCGATCCCATTTTAGAATTTTAAAGCCAAAGTACCCAGCTAGTAAAACTAAACCAGCGATAATGGTAAAGTCGCCTTTCCAATTGGCTACTCCGATACTTTGTCCGAAAAGCGCAGCAAATAGTCCTAAAAACATATAGGTGCTAAGACGGCCAGCGTGGTAAACTATCCAATTGCCCTTTTTCTTATTATTTAGCCATTGCCCCATAACTACCGCTTGCAAAGGTGCGCACATAAGGGCACAGTGCAAAGAAGACAGTAATCCGAAGCTAAAGGCTATGCCTATCATGGCAATAAGAAATCGGTTTCAAAATAATAGTTGGTGCTATCGGTGTTGAGGTGGATTTTGGCGATCCATTTCCCCGCGCTTAGTTTTTCAGCGGGAAGGCTTAAACTAGCTACCGTCCAGCTTGGATAGGAAAGGTTGAAGTCTTTTTCTGCGTGGGTAGGAGAATACATTTCAATTTCTGCGGAAGCATGTGCGCCGTTTAAACTGGCGGGAAAGTGAAGCATTAATTCTCCCTCCTCAACTTTAAGCTGGCATTTTTCCTCTAGGGCAGATGCGTTCTTTTTCTGTTCTATCGTTTCCTGATAAGCAATTTCCTTAGCATAGTAGTCGGTGGTTACTAAGTCATGTCTTTGATTCATGGCCTTATATGTTACCGTTCCCATTCCAAGAATGAATATACCCAAGGTAATTGCTAATCCTGTTCCCCAATTTAACTTCATGATGCTAACTTTTAATATTAGTTCTTTCTCTTTGGCTTGATTAAAGGTCCGGTAAAGCCGGTTTCAATGGTTTCCACCAAAATATCTCCTTCGTAAACCCCAATTTCTACCTCGGTGGTAGTTCCGGTCATTTGGGCTTTATCCATTTTTAAAATTACTGCTCCTTGACTAAGCTCAGAACCTTTTACGGTGATTTGCTCATCGCTACCAATAGTTTGTAAGCTCAAGCCCTCAGCGGGAGAAATGACCTGAAAGGAATAGGTTTTTTCCTCGGGAGTTTTGTTTAGCAATTTCCAGTTATAGACGTTACTATAGGTGTGATCATCTATCTTTTCATAACGCTGCCCTTGCATGCGCAGAAAGATTGCTTCTACGTCGGCACGGCTCATTACTAGGTAAAAGAATAGCCCCGAAAGTAAAATTAAAATACCAATATAGGCTTTTACTCGGCCGGTGAAAACTTCGCTCTTTCCACTGGCAATATTGTTTTCAGAGTCGTAACGGATGAGTCCTTTTGGCTTATCCATTTTCTCCATAATATTATCACAGGCATCAATGCAAGCGGTGCAATTAGTGCACTCTAACTGGGTGCCATTGCGAATATCGATGCCAGTAGGGCAAACATCAACACACTGACCACAGTCAATACAATCACCTTTGCCTTCGGCGGCACGGTCTTCTTTTTTACGGAATTTAGAACGCTTTTCGCCGCGTAAGTAATCGTAGGCAATTACTATAGAATTGCGATCTAATAGGGCGCCTTGCAATCTTCCGTAAGGACAAACAATAATGCAGGCTTGCTCTCTAAACCAGGCAAACACAAAGAAGAATACGCCCGAGAAAATAAGCATACCGCTTAAGCCGCTTACATGCTCATTAGGATCGTCACTTACAATTTGCCACCATTCTCCGGTGCCAATAATGTACATTAAAAAGAAGTTGGCAATAATGAAGCTGAGGGCGTAAAATATGCTATTCTTTAAAACGCGCTTTCTTATTTTTTCACTGTTCCAAGCCATACGGCTGAGACGTAATTGCTGGTTACGATCGCCATCTATCCAGTATTCGATACGGCGGAAAACGTGCTCCATGAAAATGGTTTGGGGGCAAACCCATCCACAAAATAGTCGACCAAAAGCTACGGTAAAGACGGAGACAAAAAGCACTCCGATAATCATAGCCACCACGAAGATGAAGAAGTCTTCGGGCCAAAAAATGCGCCCGAAGATGATGAATTTCCGCTCCAAAACGTTCATTAGTAAAAAGGGCTGACCATTAATACGAATGAAAGGAATGGCAAAGAAGATCGCCAAGAGAAGGTAGCTCATTAATTGCCTCCGGTAGGTGTAAAAACCGGATGGCTTTTTGGGGAAAAGGAAGTTTCGATCTCCCTTTTCGTTAATGGTTCCAACCGAGTCGCGGAAAGATTGATCTAACTCTAAAGTTTCCTCTAATAAAGCTTCGGTGTCTTTTTCTCTTGGCTTGTTCATTATAATGCGCTAATGGCAGTAATGTCTTCTATGCTGTCGCTTGGTGCAGTAGCGCTGCTGTCTGCAGGTGCTACATTTTCCTCAAGACTCGGTTTGGTTAAAACGCCTTGTGGTTCTTTTGGATTAGCAGGGGTAGTGCCAACTAAACTTAAAATATAGGAGGCAACTTCTTGCATTTCTCCTGCGTTTAATTGGTCTTTCCAAGAAATCATACCCTTGGCAGGTACGCCGTATTTAATGGTGGCAAATACATCTTTAATGTCGGCCCCGTGAATCCAGTAATCATCGGTAAAATTAGGGCCAACACCACCACCACCATCAATGGCATGGCAAACGGCACAGTTTTTAGCGAAAATTTTCCCGCCTTCTACTAGTCGACTGTTTTCCGTTAAAAGAGTTACACTGCTTTCATCAACAAGATTTGCAGCGGTTTTAAGATATTCCGCTTTGGCAATTTCTGCTTCGGCCATTTCAATTTTAAAGGCTTCTTCCGAAAGGGGAGCCGACTGAAATACGTGGAAGCGCAATAGGTAGATTACCGCAAATACTATGGATAGGTAAAAGCCAGCCTTCCACCAGGGTGGTAGATTATTGTCTAGCTCCATAATGCCATCGTAAACGTGATCGGTAGCTACTTCTTCCTCGTTTTCTACTGGTACAGCATCGGTTAGTTTGTGCAGCAAACCGTCTACCCAGTCTTTTTCTTCCTCTTTTTCCTCTTCAAGGCTTTCTACTATTTCCTTACCATCCTTGCGGGCAATAAGTTTTTTCATAGCATCTAGCGCTTCGTAAGTAGCCGTAAAGGCAATGATTAAGAAGAACAAAGAAATAACCACTAGCCAATTAGTGGGATTGGCAATAATCTCTAAGGAGTTAGCGGTATTAAGCATGGTAAGGCTTCCGGCTCCGACCATCAATAAAATAACAAAAATTAAAATGGCTCTATTTAGTTTCTTCATGGCTAAAATCTTTATCGTTATCTAAGGGAAGTAGGCTTATTTCCTCAATGCTTTTCCGATCTTTTAGCAAGATATAGGCTACTGCACCCACAAATAGAGTGAAGAAAATGAGGAAGGAGAGGATGGGGTAAATCGATACCCCATCTATAGTCTCCATATTGTGTTTTATGAACTTTAACATCAGACTTATTTTTCAGCAGTTTGGTTTCCAGCTACCGTCGCTTCGGTATGCTTGCTCGGCGTGCCTTTAATGTCAATTCCTAAGCGTTGTAGGTAGGCAATAAGGGCAACAATTTCCTCTTTCGGACCTACTTCAACATCGGTTAGTTGACTTTCTAACGCTGTAGCTATTTCTTCCGCTTGTGCCATTAAGTGCTTCTCTGCATTAGCGATATAATCTGCACTATAAGGAACTCCCAAAGAAACCATAGCTTCTAATTTCGCGGTTGTATACTCAGTGTTTAAGTCGTTGGTGTACATCCATTCGTACGTTGGCATAATAGAACCAGGACTCATGCTTGTTGGGTCTAACATGTGGTTATAGTGCCAGCTGTGTGGGTATTTGCCGCCTACGCGGTGTAGGTCTGGACCGGTACGTTTAGAACCCCATAAGAAAGGATGATCGTAAACAAATTCACCTGCTTTAGAGTACTCGCCATAACGGGCTACCTCACTACGGAAAGGACGAATCATTTGCGAGTGACAAGCATTACAGCCTTCGCGGATGTAAAGATCTCGTCCTTCTAATTCTAAGGCCGTATAAGGCTTCACATCGGAAATGGTAGGGATATTTGATTTCACCATTAAGGTGGGAACAATCTCGATAATACCACCAATTAAGATAGCTACAATACTGAAGAGCATTAATTGAACTGGTTTTCTTTCAATCCAACGGTGCCAGTGTTCGCCTTTTACTTTTTTGTATTCGGTACTGGATAAAGGTAAAGCGCTGGCTTCTTCTTGGGCTACTAATTTTCCAGTGCTAACAGTGCGCACGATGTTCACCACCATGATTAACATACCAGTGATATAAAGAATACCACCAATGGCACGGGTAAAGTAAAGAGGAATTAATTGGGTAACCGTTTCAAGGAAGTTACCGTAAACCAATGTTCCGTCAGGATTAAATTCTTTCCACATTAAACTTTGGGTCCAACCACTTACGTACATCGGTAAAGCCCAGAATAAGATACCAGTAGTTGCAATCCAGAAGTGAGCATTCGCTAATTTCTCTGAGAAAAGACTGGTTTTATAAAGCTTAGGCATGAGGTAATAAATCATACCAAAAATCATAAAGCCGTTCCATCCTAAAGTACCAATATGCACGTGAGCAGGAATCCAGTCGGTGTAATGCGCAATAGCATTGAAGTTTTTAAGGCTTAAAAGCGGTCCTTCTAAAGTACTCATACCATAAGCGGTAATTGCTACTACAAAGAATTTAAGGATGGCACTATCGCGCACTTTATCCCAAGCTCCTCTTAGCGTAAGCAAGCCGTTAATCATACCACCCCAACTAGGGAAGATGAGCATGATAGAGAAGACGGTTCCTAAACTTTGAGCCCAATCGGGTAAACTGGTGTATAAGAGGTGGTGAGGGCCAGCCCAGATGTAAAGGAATATTAATGCCCAAAAGTGAATAATGGATAGGCGGTAAGAGTATACCGGGCGGTTGGCTGCTTTAGGCACGAAATAATACATTAATCCTAATACTGGGGTAGTAAGGAAGAAAGCCACCGCATTATGTCCATACCACCATTGTACTAAGGCATCTTGCACACCGGCAAAAATGGAGTAGGATTTAAACGCGTTAATAGGAAGTTCTAAGTTGTTTACAATATGCAATACAGCAACCGTTACAAAAGTGGCGATGTAAAACCAAATCGCAACATAAAGGTGACGCTCTCTACGCTTTAGAATAGTCCAGAACATGTTTACACCAAAAATTACCCACACAAGGGCAATAGCGATATCAATAGGCCATTCTAATTCGGCGTATTCTTTCGAAGATGTGATACCTAAAGGAAGGGTGATTACCGCGGCAACGATAATTAACTGCCAACCCCAAAAGTGAACTTTACTTAAAAGGTCGCTGGCCATGCGCGTTTTTAATAAGCGCTGCAGGGAATAATAAATTCCCGCAAAAATGGCATTCCCCACAAAAGCAAAAATAGCACCGTTGGTGTGTAAGGCTCTTAGGCGCCCGAAGCTCAACCAGGAGGCTAAATTCATTTCTGGGTACACTAATGAAAGTGCGATCCATAAGCCTACTAAAAGGCCAATTACCCCCCAAATTATGGTGGCAACGGTGAAGTTTCTTACGATCTTATTGTCGTAATAAAATGTTTCTGCTTGCATACTCTATTGTTTAGATCTTTGGCTTGGCTTAGTATCATCCTTTAGCATTCGCACGCTAGGAGAGTAATCATCGTCGTATTGACCATTTTTGATGCTCCAGATAAAAGCAACCAAAAAGCCAATAGCTACGATAAAACTGATAGTGATGAGAATGTAAATGGCCGACATAAGTCTTGAAATTTTGAATGCTCAAATGTATTGGGAGCCTCCAAAGGATAAAATGACTTTTGTCAGTGTTGACTTAAATGATTAGAAAAGTGCCTTTCTGGTCTTATTTAGATTCACTCTTCGCGAG
Organism: Bacteroidota bacterium; assembly: GCA_003045865.1. Classification (GTDB taxonomy): domain Bacteria; phylum Bacteroidota; class Bacteroidia; order Flavobacteriales; family Schleiferiaceae; genus Croceimicrobium. The sequence continues at coordinate 27,196 of PZPB01000013.1, forward strand.
ATTACGTCTCCCTAAATTATAAAGTAGTGCCATGCTTAAAGCAAGAAGCGCAATTAGGGCCATACTTTCTAAACTCGAAACCGCCTGCCCTTCAGTTAAAGCCGCGCTATAGTCGTAGCTAAAGAAGTAAACCATTACCACGATAGTGGCATTATTAAAGAAATGCAAAATAGTGGGTATCCATAAACTTTGCGTCCATTCGCGCAAATAACCCATCAGTGCACCTAAAATGGTGATGGATAAAAAAGCAAAATATTGATTGTGGAGTAGCCCAAAAATAAGAGCGCTAATCCAAATGGCTGCATGCTTATTCAGGTGTTTCCCTAATAGCGGTTGCAAGACCCCTCTAAACAAACTTTCTTCCGCCACGGCGGGGAAGAGGGCCATTATAATTAAAACCACTACAAATTCTAAGGGACTTTGCATGTTTAGTATACTTTGGTATTGCTCGAGCATGAAAGCCTGATTTTTTTCTAGGCCATCGCGCCAAGAAGCAAGAAACTCGGGCATAGGAACAGCTGCGCTAAAGCGATAAAGTAAATCACTTAAGGCGCCCATGCTATAGCTGCTAATCGCTAATAATATAATAACCAGCCATATGGGTTGCGTGAATTTCTTTAGTCCTAAAAATTCTTTAGGCCTTTCACTAAGCATCAGCGCGCCAGCAATGGCCGGAAAAAGAAAGGTGCCCACGGTAGAAAAGCCTTGCACTAATTTGAAGGCATCGCGGTGTTCAAGGTTGGAACGGCTTAATGAAGAGAGAATTTCTTCC
>PZPB01000013.1:27977-47654 GCA_003045865.1 Bacteroidota bacterium
ATGCCTAAATCATAAAAAGCCATGGCTAATACCAGGCCTATACTGGAAAAAAGCATAGATCCAATTAAGGCTAGCGCAAATAAACTAAGCAATTGCTGAGCTAAACTGCTCTGCGCCAAAATCCCTTTTATCATACCACCGATTCCTTTTTGTAATTTCGCAAAATTGATAAAAATTCCGACAGTGGTTAAGATTGGAGAGGTAGAAGTTGGTGAATTCCCATTATTATTAGCACCCATGGAAGATGTGAGCGATCCTCCCTTCCGTGCCTTGTGTAAAGAAAATGGCGCCGACCTTATGTTTACGGAGTTTATTTCTTCGGAAGGCTTGATTCGTGATGCCGCGAAAAGTGTGCAGAAACTCGACTTCTTTGAGTATGAGCGTCCCCTGGGTATTCAGATTTTCGGGAACGAAATCGAATCGATGCGTCAGGCGGCGGCTATAACCGAAGAGGCGAATCCGGATATTATTGACATTAATTACGGCTGTCCTGTTAAAAAGGTGGCTTGTAAAGGAGCCGGTGCGGGTATCTTGCAGGATATTCCCAAAATGGTGGCTATGACCCGCGAAATTGTTCAGCGTGTAGATAAGCCGGTAACGGTTAAAACTCGGCTCGGTTGGGATGAGAGCACTAAGTATATTGTGGAAGTAGCTGAACGTTTGCAGGACGTGGGTATCAAAGCGATTTCTATTCACGGCCGCACCCGCAAGCAAATGTATAAGGGAGAGGCCGATTGGTCGCTTATTGAAGCGGTAAAAAACAACCCCCGTATGCACATCCCCGTTTTTGGGAATGGCGATGTGGATAGCCCCCAAAAGGCCTTGGCCATGAAAAACCGCTATGGCGTAGACGGTATTATGATTGGTCGCGCCAGTATCGGTTACCCTTGGATTTTTAAGGAAATTAAGCACTTTATGGCCACTGGCGAAATGCTGGCCTCACCTAGTTTGTTGGAAAGGGTTAATGCTTGTCGTCGTCATTTTGAAATGGCGGTAGAGTGGAAAGGTGAGCGCTTAGGAATTAACGAAACCCGTCGCCACTATACCAATTACTTTAAAGGGATTACCAATTTCAAGGAATATCGCACACAATTAGTTACCGCCGATTATGCGGTAGATGTGTATCGTATTTTAGAGGAAATTGAAAAGGAATTTGCCGATATCGAAATGGTTCATCCCTATTAATTTCATATCGAACTCACCTTAGATTAAGCCAAATTTTATTGGGTACGCAGTAATTTCAGGTCTAACCTTCTCGCCGTAAGGCTGGAAGTTAAAGCGCCTAAGGCAAACACTGTTAGCATTACGAGTAGCACATCGCTAAACTTTAAACTTACCGGGTAAGCATCTACTATATAGCCCTCCCCTACGGAGATGAGGTTGAAATGTTCTTGGGCCAATACAATGGTGCTGCCTATAAAAATGCCAGCCAAGCCCCCGTAAATACTAATAATTAGACCTAAGCGCAAAAAGATGCGTCGCAATTCGCCAATTGGAGTTCCCATGGCCCATAGGGTGTAGAGGTTTTTGCGTTTTTCAAAAGTTAGCATGGCCAAACTGCCCGCAATGGTAAAGGTGGCGATGCAAAGTATTAGAGCGAAAATTAGAAAAGTAAAAAGGCCTTCGGTTTTCATTACTTTCAAAAAAGCGGACTGTTGCTCATCGCGATTTTCAATGCGAAAGTCGGGGCCAAGAAGTAGACCAATTTCTTCTTGCGCGGTGGCTACATTTTTATAGTCATCTAGCTTAAGCTCTATGGCACTGAGCTTTGCTGGGCGGTTTAAGATTTTTTGGGCAAAAGCGAGGCTTACCAAAAAGTACTTTTCGTCGAAATCGGGTTGGATGGAAAAGACGCCCAAAGGAAAAATCTTTTCACTGTGAAATTGCTCACTGGGATTTAAAGGATTAGCACTATGAGCCGGCACGAAAACATTTATCGCTTCTTGGAAATCGCTGCGGCTGAAGCCTAAAAAGTAGGCCACGCCCGCTCCTAATATCGCAGGTTCTACCGTTAAATCTTCGTGAAGGCGATAGTCGCCGTAAATAATTTTCTTCTTAATATTATTGATGTCCGTGTAAACGGTGTCCACTCCTTTTAAAGTGGCAATATGCTCACGGTCGCGGAAGCTCAAAAGGGCTTTTTCTTCTACAATTTGCGAATAATAGGCAATGCCCTTGCTTTGCGAAAGCTTGCTAAGTACAGGCTCAGCTTCGAAATACTTACCTCTGGCGGCAGTAATTTTTAAATCGGGATCGAAATCTTGATAAAAGCCGCGCACCAGACTTTCTAAGCCATTAAAAGCACTAAGCACAATTATAAGAGCAGCGCTTCCCACCAGAATTCCTCCTAAAGAAATACCGGTAATAATGTTAACAGCATTGCTGCTATTTTTTGAAAAGAAATAACGCCGTGCTATATAATTGCCTAGACTCATTTAATGGGACTTTCGCCGCCATTTTTTAGGATGCGGTCTATTTCCGCTTCTCTATCTAAAGCTTCATCGATGTAAAAATAAAGTTCTGGCATCTTGCGTAAGCTGCCCTTCATTTTGCGCACCAATTGATTTTTAATGCTCGCCTTTTCGCTGCTAACGTAGTCTAAAATCTCCTTTTTATCCTTTACCGGGAAGAGGCTGATATTTATACGGGCAATGGAAAGATCGGCGCTGATGCGCACTGAGCTTACGGTGAAAAGTACGCCTGGGAATTTGTTTTGAGCAAATTCGCGGAAAATTTCGGCCATATCCTTCTGAATCTGGCTTTCTACCCTTTGTAGTCTATTTGAATCCATAAGGCAAAATTACAAAAGCTTAGTGGCTATATTCTATTTCAAATGATTTATAAAATTGGGCTGGGGCACTTTCTGAAATTAGTTCTTGCACATCTGCCTGAGCGGGCCCTTTTTTACACCATCTTTTTAAGTCTTCCAGCTGCCTGGCGCTACCTTCGGCAAAGATTTGCACACTGCCATCTTCGCGATTTTTCACCCAGCCACAAAGGCCCAGTTTTTTGGCTTCTATCAGGGTGCTTTTGCGATAAAAAACGCCTTGGACCTTGCCATAAACCTGAATTATTTCTGCTTGTATATCGTTCATTTGTCAAATTTTGATAAGAGAATTGGAAAGAGAAATAGTTGGCTTACTAAAGCGGCCAAGATAGAAATGCTAGTGAGGATGCCGAAATATAATACGGTTTTTAGTTCACCGAAAAGCATCAGAAAATAGCCTGCAAATAATACGGCCGAGCTTAAAATTATAGCCTTACCCACATGACTAATGGTGGCTCGGCGTGCGTGAACGGCACTGCGTCCTTTTTTACGCAGGCGTCGGTATTGATAGGCGAAATGCATAGTATCGTCTATCGAAAAACTTAAAACAATGCTGGCAATGGATGCGGTAGCGGTATCGAGATTAATCCCCAAAAAGCCCATACAGCCGAGCATGGTGATAATGGGAAAGAAATTGGGCACTAAACTTAATACTGCCAATTTGAAATCGCCTAAAAAGAAATAGAGCAGGATGAAAATAAGCACTACTGCTAGCGAAAAACTTTTCACCTGACTTTCAGTAACGTAGTTTACAATGCCCGCGTAAAGACTTTGATAACCACTCGCTTCAACCGTAGCGAGACCTGCGAAATTACGATTGCCAATTTGTTGGATGCTATCCATAATTTCTCCCAGCTGTCCGGCGGTAACTATCTCACCCGCAATATTAATACGCGCGAGTTGATAGTCTGGACTAGTGAAATTACGGAAAAGGGCAGGGCTAAGCATTTCCGAAAATTCGGTCACTTTTTTAATGATGCCCGGTTTTTCAAATCCTCTGCGCCAATCGTCTTTATAGCGCTCCACAAAGGCCGCTCGATAGATGTCGTGCAATCCATTGATGGCGCCGATATAGGGCTTTTGCGACAATTCCTCATCAAAGTTTTGCATGGCTTTTAAGAGGGCGGGACTATTGGTTTTCTCCCCTTCCTTTACAGAGATGAGGTATTCTAAAGGCATATAAGGTCCCACCAAGCGCTCGATGTTTGTATTGTCTTTTTGTACCCAATGCCCTTGCGGGAGATAGGCAAGACTATCGGTGTCGACTTTAATTTGCAGCAGGCCAAGCACGGCAATTAGGCTCAGGGCGAGAAAGCCATAGAGTAGTTTCTGAGGGTTTTTTTCGCTGATGCGCAGAAGGGTCAAAAGTTGTTTTTTGCTGATTAAGGATTTAAGGCGCGTTTTTTTGGCCGGAGCTAAAAGCAATAAGGCAAAGAGAAAGGAAAAGAACAATCCCAAGGCAATTCCTAAAGCGGTGTAGATGCCAAAGCTTACCAAAATTTTCACTGGACTAAGACTGAGTGAAATAAAGCCCGCCATGGTGGTTAGGCTGGTGAAAAGGCAGGGCCACCAAACGTTTTTAAGCGCGCTTAATTTATCTTCTAAAGTAGCATTTGGGCGGGTAGAGCTTTGGTATTCATTTAAGATGTGCATCACATCCATTACGCAAAGAAGAATGATAATGGCGGGAATAAGGGTGCTGAGTAAATTAAGTTGATGCCCCATCGCTCCGTAAATTCCGAGGGTGAAATAGCTGGCGAAAAGTATCGTGGCCAAGGCGAGAATTACATAGCGAATATTTCTATAGATGAGCAAGAGGACCAAAAACATCAGGCCATAGCCAACGAGTAAAAAACGACTAAATTCTTTTTCTGATAGTTCGTTTAGCGCCTCGAAGATTACTCCAACACCTCCGAAATAGGACCGTTCGTCACTTAAATACGCATCTGCATAAGCGTATAGGTCGTTAAGGATTGCTTTGCGTTTCAGTCCAAAATCGGGACTGTTTTTTAGGTAAATGATAAACTTAGTTGCGCTGAGGTCGGCATTAAAAAACTGCTCTTTAATAAAAGGATAGCGCTCTAATTGTTGCGCTATATCTTCGCTATTACTATTGGTTTTTAAGAGCGGCTGCCCCTGAATGAAACCATTATTTAAATTAGGAATTAGTGCGTTGTGGGCGCTAAAAACCTGGGCAACATCAGGATGGTTTTCGCAGGCAATGGCGAACTCACTTATGGCCTTAAGATTCTGTTCTGCCAATACATTATCCTTTGGTTCAAAAAGGACTAGCACGATTTCATCGTTGCCAAAATTATCTAAAAAACGGTGGTAGGATTCTAAGGCAGGGTCGCCTTCTATAAACCAACCCGTAAGGCTGTTATCTACTTGTACCGCTTTACGCAGATGGGGAAAAAGAAGATAGGCGCAAAATAATAGAATAACTAAAATGGGGTAGCGCAGGCGGTGGAATAGTTTCATTTTTTATTTCATAAGCCAGCGAATGGCTTTGTCAACAAGAGGACCGAAGGGTGGGTATTTCTGCTTTAAATCTAGCCAAGTGGCACTATGCATTATGGCCTTTTGATGACTAAAAGCATCAAAACCAAATTTGCCGTGATAATTACCTGAACCGCTTGTGCCAATGCCGCCGAAGGGAAGTTCGGGATTGGCCAAATGAATTACGGTATTATTAATGGCACCGCCGCCAAAAGAAATGTTGTGACTAAGCTGCTTAATTAACTTACGATCTTCGCTAAAGTGATATAAAGCCAAGGGATTGGGCTGCTGAGCGATTATATTTTCTATCTCATTATTAAAGTCAAAGGGGATAATGGGTAAAATAGGACCGAAGATTTCATCTTCCTTTAAAGCCGAATTTTCACTCGGATTAACAATGATGGTAGGACTAATTTTTAGTTGCGCACGATCCGTTTCGCCGCCAAAGTATATTTCTTCTTTTGCTAAATAGGAGACTAATCGATCGAATTGGGCTTCATTAACAATACGGCCATAATCCTTGCTTTCAAAGGGCTTCTCACCGTAAAAGCTTTCAATTGTTTCTTTAAGAAGTTTTAGAAATGGCTCTAATACACTCCGATCTACCAAGAGGTAATCGGGGGCCACACAGGTTTGACCCGCATTAAGCCATTTGCCAAAAGCAATGCGCTGAGCCGCTACTTTTAGGTTAGCGCTGGCGTCTACTATGGCGGGGCTTTTTCCTCCTAACTCTAAGGTGCATGGCATTAGTTTTTTGGCGCAAGCTTGCGCAATGATGCGCCCAACGGGAACACTACCGGTAAAGAAAACATGGCCGAATTGAAACTTTTCTAATAAATACGTCACTACTGTTTTACCAGGTCCTTGCACCACACTTATAATTTCGGTGGGGAAATTTTCGTGAATAACCTTCTCCAAAAGGGCCGAGGTAGCGGTACTTTGCTCAGGTGCTTTAAGAATGCAGTTATTTCCGGCGGCAATGGCGGCTATTAAAGGACCAATAACCAACTGAAAGGGGTAGTTCCAAGGGGCAATTATGAGACAGTTTCCTTTGGGCTGAGGCAGTATATAGCTTTTAGAAGGCCAACTAACTAAAGGAGAACTTACCCTTTTTGCTTTAGACCACTTTCGGGTATGTTTAATGGCTTGGTTGAGTTCTTCGTATATGAAACCAATTTCCGAGACATAAGCTTCGAAGGGACTTTTTCCTAAATCATCGTATAGGGCTTGGATGAATTCTTGCTCGTTTTCTTGGATAAGCTGCTTGAGCTTTTTTAAGATGCTAATTCTTGTCTCAATCTTTTGCAGGCCTCTCATGGCAAAGAATTCTTGCTGACTTTTAACCAAATCGTTTAATTGGTCAAAGCTGAAATTGGGCTCTAGTTCACGAGAGAATGCCATCGGATAAAAATTTTAGATTTTAAACTTGAGTTCGAGCTTAAATAAGAGCATCATATGTCCTTTTTCTAGCAGACTATTTATAGTTTGATCAGTTTGCAGTCCAGTCATTACAATGGGTCTAATGCCTGTTTTGCAACAAACTCGAGATTTAAGTGAAAAGTACTGAATTTAACAAGCTTTAGCCATTACTTGTTTTTCTTCTTTTTGTTTTTTTTTGCTTTCTTAAAGTATTCCTCAAAGCGTCGGTAGGTGAAATAGTTTTTTTCCTTTTTCGATTTTTTCGGAAGAATTAGGGATGTCTCTTTAGCTAAACTTTCGTCTTTCTCCAAAGAGAAGAAGTGCACCTTAGGCGGTTTGTCGTCTTTTTGTACCCGTTTTTCTAAACGAGAAATTTGCTCTTGGTAGTTTTTACCTTCCTCGGCGCAAAGGGTAAGTTTATCTTTACTAAATACACCACAAGATTGAAGAATAAAGCGTGTGGTAGTAAAATCAAGATTACTGATAATGGCGTATTTCCAAGACTTCTGCTTTTCGATTTCTCCGAATAAGCTTTGCACTCCTGGTCTAATTTCGAAGAGATCATCGTCAGAAAGGAAAAGCTTTTTCACTTTCTTACTAAAGTGTTTTATTAAAAGCTCTAACTGCTCCTCATTTAAACTTTGGTCGAGCTCCGTTTTGAAGTAGGCTTTAAAGGCCTGCAAGATGTTTAGATCCTGGGGGAAGTGTTCATGATCATTTGGTTCAACACCAAATTCAATAAGAGCCAGACGCATGCATTTTTCGATTTCCTCATGTGGAAAGCGCGCTACTGCGTTTAAGCTAAAAACAATTAAATTCATTTTTACCCCTAGTGATGAAGTTCCAAAATTAACCAAATATTAAACACGAGTTAAGTGAAAGTTAGCAAACAAGCTTAATTCGTGTTTAAAATTAGGCTGCTGGCTTTTGGGGTTTCACTTATTTTCGACTAGATATCCAAAGAAATAACAGTTGAAATATCCTGTGGCACTCGTTTTAATCGGAAATTTCAGTACTAATGTTGGTTCCTTTTTCTAAGCTTTTGTGAACGGGGCATTTATTGGCAATGCTTAAAATACGTGCTTTTTGCTTTTCATCCAAAGGCCCTTGCAGGCTTATTTTTCGGTGAAAAAGACCTTTTTTCGCTTCACCTGTTACGCAATCTTTCGCGTCGCTGGCGTGATCGTGCTCGTAGTTGACTTCTACTTTCGCCCCTTCGAGTGGGAATTTTTTATGACGGGCATATAATTGCATGGTCATCGCCGTACAGGCTGCGAGGCCAGCACTTACTAGGTCGTAGGGGCTGGGGCCAAGATTTTGTCCGCCCATTTCTTCGGGCTCATCGGCAATAAATCCAAAGTTATTCGCAGAAATACGGGTGATAAAAGGCTCTTCATCAATTTGCGCAATAACCTGACTTTCGCCTTTCGGAATCGAGTGCTTTTCATCCGCTGCCAAATACCGGTTGGCCCAAGATGCGATAAGTAAACCGACGTATTCCGAATCGGCAGATTTACTTAAAAGATGATCGGCGCCATCGAGTGAGATATAACTTTTAGGGTGATGAGCGGCTTCGTATATTTCGCGGGCATTTTCTATTCCAACAATAGTATCTTGTGGTGAATGCATCACCAATAAGCCTCTTTTCCGCCACTTACTAATGCTTTTTTGTACAGCGTGACCCTCTAAATCGTGTAGAAATTGCTTTTTAATAACAAAGGGCCGGCCGCCAATATTCACTTCGGCATCACCCTCTTCTAAAATGGTATTGAGATGCGGCTGAAAAAGATGTTTTACATGCTCGGCCTCCGACGGAGCGCCAATGGTAGCAACAGCTTTTACGCTAGGAATTTTGTCGGCCACCATAAGTACAGCCGAACCGCCTAAGGAATGACCAATGAGAATTTCGGGAGCCATATTATTCCCGGCCATAAACTGGGCGGCAGAGAGCAAATCATTAATATTTGTGCTGAAATTAGTGCTGGCAAAGTCGCCCTCAGATTGACCTAAACCACTAAAGTCGAAGCGGAGCACTGCAATGTTTTTCTGATTAAGGCTTTCGGATAAATTACGGACCGCTTTTAAATCTTTTCCACAGGTAAAGCAATGGGCAAAAAGGGCATAAGCTTTAATTTTTTGCCCAACAGGCTTTTGGAGCTGACCACTTAATTGCAGTCCTTCCTGATTGGTGAAATATACTTTTTCGGCTTTCATTGATCTTAATTTTTTAAACCCAGCGTAGGAAATCGTGCACCATGCGGTCTTTGGCAAAACGTTTTACAGCGGCAATGTTGGCCAGACTAATCGCGCTGTTTAAGATACGGGGATATTTTAATATGCCTTGCAGACTGTAGGCGGTTCGCATTTCGGTGTGGTAGTATTTATACATGTGCTCGTGGTAGGAGCTAAGGTTGGGATTACTCTTGCCTATTTGCACCCGAATATGTTCGGAAGCAATGCGCGCACTCATCATTCCCGGCCCAATTCCCTTACCGGTAAAGGCTTCAATCATGCCGCCTGCATCACCTATTAAAGCGTAACGATCGCCCCCAATTTGTCTCTTGGGCGTCATTATGGGAAGTCCCCAGCCTTTGGTGCTTTCCAGCGCTTCTGCTTCAGCGAACCAAGGGGCAATGTGGGGATTAGTAGTTATCACTTCCTGAAACATTTTTTTCAGGTTTATTTTTTTGGCAGCAATGGCGGTACTCATCATGCCCAAGCCTACATTGGCTTCATTGTTACTAAGGGGGAAGGCCCAGAAATAACCAGGCAGTAATTTTGGATCGAAGAAAAACTCGAGGTGGTTCCCTTCGTTAAAGCCTTGCACATTTTTATAATAGATACGAATCGCGGCCAGCAAATGTTTTTTCTCCCTAAAGTGTTCTAGGCCTAAGTAGCGCGTAACAATTGGCTTTTCGCCTTCAGCGCCGATAATTATTTTGCAATGCAGTTCTTTTTCTTCCTGTGCATCTTTAAGGAAAACTTTAATGCCAGTGGCTTCCCTTTCTAAGCCAACAACTTCGGTGGCGGGCCAAAATTGACCAGAAGCTCCTTGTGGCAAATTGTCGATTAAAAAGCGGTCGAGGTCTAAGCGGCGAGCAGTATAAAAGGGAGCCAAAGGAAAGCCATCGTTTTTAAAGTCGTAGCGAATTTCTTTACCAGTGGTGCCCTTAAAAGCGAATCCCCAAGAGGGTAACATTTCGCTTTCGCGACTAAATTTTTCGAGAAGTTCGGGACTAATGCGTTTTAAGACGTTGAGGACGTCGACAGTAATGCCATCACCGCAAATTTTATCACGCGGAAAAGTGGCTTTATCAATAAGGATGTGATCGATTCCTTCTTTATGTAAAAAGTGCGAAAGTGTTGCGCCTGCTGGTCCAGCTCCTACAATGCAAACATCAGTTTTAAGCATATCTTGCCTTTGGAAATTGTGGGCAAGATACTAAGCCTTTTAAAGAAACATGCTTTGAGGCGGAACTAAAAGTTGACGATAGGCGCCTACATATCTTAAAAGCGATTGATCGATGAATTTTTTGAAGGGTGCTTGCTTAATTATAAATTCATAACAACGTCTATCAATAAAAATGGACTCTAAATGGGGGCTGCAAGAGATTACATCAAATAGAAGTTTTTCTTCTTCTAAAAAGGCATCTAATCCTCCCATTTGTCCCGAAACTAATTTGATGCTTTCGGTGCCAGGAATTAAAATTTCCGCTTTACCGTGAAGAATAAAGTAAAAACCCAAGGGGGAATCTCCTTTTTTGAAGAGGCATTCTCCTACCCCGTGAAACTGAATAAAGCTGCTCTGCATCACAATTTCCTCTAAAAGCAAATTGGAGGCATTAAATGGCAATAATGCTTTCAGCGTTTCTTGTATTGTATTAAAACCCACGATTCGGAACATTTAATTCTACGAAAGTAGGCAGGCACCTAAATATTGGAAATGATATTTGTCATTTATTCGAAAATATTGGCAATTTGCTGTAAAGCACCTCGGTCGGCTACGGCAATACGCTTGCCTTTGCTACTAATATAGCCTTCTTTTTTTAGTTCGGAGATAAGGCGAATTACCGATTCGGTGGCCGTTCCTACCATGTTGGCAATCTCTTCACGAGTAAGACTGATGTTTAAATAACCTTCTTCATCTTCGCCAAAAGTGGCGCGCAAGATTAATAAGATTTCGGCCAAACGCTCCTTCACATTTTTTTGCGCAAGACTGGTAATCATTTTTCCCGCTTCGCCAAGTTCGTGGCAAGACATTTTTAATAGTTTGAGGGAGAATTTAGGGTTCTCTTCTATTACCTTGAAAAACGAGCTTTTCGGGATATAACAAGCGAAGGTATCTTCTAAGGCAGTGGCGGAAGCACTAATGGGTTCATCGCTAAGTAAACTGCGATAACCGATAAGTTCCCCATTAGTGATGAAGCGAATAATTTGCTCCTTCCCTTCGGTCCCCATGGTGTAAAGTTTAACCTTACCATTATGGATACAATAGACTCCTTGTGGGCGTGCTCCTTCGTGAATAATTACTTGTCCTTTGCGAAAACTAACACAGGTTTTTAAACGACTTAACTCGTCTTTCGCGTCATTAGATAGATCACTAAAGGTGCTTTTTTGGTGGCTAAGGCACATTTGACAGTGATGCGGTGTTTCCAAGGGTTTTCGGTTTAGTTTGTCTTTCAAAGATATGATAAAAGTCATTGCTTGCCAAGCTAATCTCGAGCACTTTTGCCTTATGTCGAAGGAAAACAAAACGATTATTGAATGTTCGCACTGCCATCAACCTATTCTAGAAAAGGTAGAAGGAGAAAGGGAGAAGCTTTATTGCTGTTATGGCTGTAAAGTGGTGGATGAATTAATGGGGGAGACTAAGGCGCAGCTTGATTTACCCGAAAAGTCGCTGCGCAGTTATGCTTATTTAGACGAAGAGAAGATTAAGGATCAACTTTGTCATTTTCGGGAAGGAAGCATTAATGCCATTCGTATTCATTTGCCATCGATTCATTGTTCTAGTTGTATCTATTTGCTAGAGAATCTTAGTGAAGTAGCTAAGGGGATTAATAATGTGGAGGTTCATTTCGCTAAAAAGGAGGCAAGTATCCAATTTTCGGAAGATCAAATTAAGCTTTCGGAGTTGGCTAGTTTATTAGAATTCATCGGCTATAAGCCTGATTTTGTTAGTCATTTAGGGACGAATAAAAAGACTAAAAACCGCCTCTTGATTCAGTTAGGTATTGCGGGTTTCTTTTTTGGAAATACCATGTTATTGGCCCTACCCGAATACTTAGATGGCGATTTAATTAATGATGCGGATTTGCAGCGCTTTTTTCGCTATTTAATGATGGCTTTTAGTTTGCCAGTAATTTTTTATAGTGCCCGCGATTATTTTGTGACGGCTTATAAATCGCTGCGCGCCGGTACATTAAGTATTGACCTTCCTATTGCCATGGGAATTACGGTCCTTTTTATCCGCAGTGCGTACGAAGTTATTTCGGAAACAGGCTCGGGTTATTTCGATAGCCTTAATGGTCTAGTTTTCTTTCTTTTAATTGGTAAGTGGTATCAGCAAAAAACCTATCAAAATTTTAGCTTCGATCGCGATCTACGATCTTTTCTTCCCTTGGCAGCCAATATTATTTTAGAGGATGGCAGCGAAAAAGCCATGGCTATAGACGATTTAGAGGAGGGACATTTACTCATTTTACGCCAAGGCGAGGTGCTTTCCGCAGATGGGATTTTAAGAAGCGACAAGGCAGAAATAGACTATTCGTATTTAAGCGGTGAAAGTTTACCAGTCCAGAAGCTGAAAGGGGAGAAGATATTCGCAGGTGCTAAAATTGCAGGTAAAGCCATTCAAGTACAAGTACATAGTTCGGTGGATCATTCTTATCTCAGTTCCTTATGGGCAAAAGACGCTTTCGCAGATGCGCCAAAAAAGAAGAGTAGGGCTTTTAGTGATCGTATTAGTCAGTATTTCACACCCCTAATTTTAGTGATTGCCTTAATCGCAGCCTTAGCTTGGTCGCAAGTGGATTTCTCGAAAGCTATTTTAGTCTTTACTTCGGTATTAATTGTTGCTTGTCCTTGTGCCTTGGCTTTAGCCGAGCCTTTTGCCGCGGGAAGTATGATGCGCTGGTTTGGGAAATATGGTTTTTTTATTAAAAATGCGGCGGTTTTAAATCGCTTGCAATCTATCGATACTGTAGTTTTTGATAAAACAGGCACGCTTACCTTGCCCGATGCCATTCAGGTAAATTGGCAGGGCGATAGTTTAAGTTTCGAGGAGAAATGGGCGGTGGTAGCGATGGCGCTAAATGCACAGCATCCTTTGGCCAAGCCTTTATTAAAGTTTTTAGATTTGAAGGCAGCTGATGCAAGTCAGGTATTAAACTTTGAGGAAGCCAGCGGAGAAGGGGTAGCTGCGCGGGTACGTGGATCTTATTACCGTTTGGGTAAGGCAAGTTTTTTAAATTTAAGCGATCAAGCGGGTACTACGGCGGTATATGTGGAAAAGGATGCGGTGGTACGTGGTTATTTTAGCTTTTATCAAGAAGCACGTCCCGGTTTAAAAGAGAGCATCGAGAATTTCTCGTCCGATTATAAAATGGCCGTTTTAAGTGGCGATAATGACGCCGAGCGGGAACGTTTTCAAAAACTATTTGCCGGCAAAGCCGAACTTTATTTTAATCACTCTCCACACGATAAGCTCAATCGTTTACAAGGTATTCAAGCAGAAAACCACCAGGTGTTAATGTTAGGCGATGGCTTAAATGATGCAGGTGCTTTGCAACAGAGTGAGGTAGGGGTGAGTCTTTGTGAGAAGGATGTGAATTTTTTTCCGGCTAGTGATGCTTTACTGCAGTCTCAGGCCTTTCCTTTATTAGGACGCTTCTTACAGCTAAGTAAAAGATATCGAAGCATTGTTAACTGGGCTTTTGCCATATCTCTGGCCTATAATGTAATTGGGGTAAGTGTAGCAGTTGCGGGCTACTTAAGTCCCTTAGTAGCCGCTATTTTAATGCCTATTAGCTCGGTAACCGTGGTACTGTTTACCACTTTACGCTCGGCTTATTTAGCGCGTAAGGAGTTAACAATATGAATCTATAGCGAGCTCATCTATTCCCCAAGGATTAATTGCAGCAGAAGCGAGCTATAATTTTTGGAACAAGCGATGAACTTGTCTCTTTATACCTGGGCTAAGGCCCTCTAGGTAGCTCGATTCGTTATAAAGCGCAATTTCCGTTTTCAATTCGGGGTATTTGCTGGCAATTTTAAGCATGCAATAAAGGGCTTGCACTCGGGTAGAAGGAATGTTAGTGAGTTTTTCCCAAATTTTTTGTGCCTGATTAAACAAGTAGCTCTCCCATTTTTCGGGCAAGTTTATGCTTTGCAAAAGTTTAAGTAATTCCCTTTGCAGAGAAGGGTCTTCATTTTCCAATCGTACGATTAATGGGTCGTAAACTTTATAGATTTCTTCAGCTACAGCTGGGGAAACAATCTGATTAATAAACCAGAGGGCTCGCCAGGCCTTAGCACTTTCTTCGGTTAAGGCGTCATCTAGCGCAAGCGAAAAGAGGCGATTATTTCTTTCGAATTCTTCTATTAGTTGCGCCTTCTTGCGAAAGCTTTGGAAATAAAACTCGAAGTCTTTTTGGGCCATTCGTATGCTTGCTAAGTCCTTTTAAATTATTGGATAGTACATAAGTTGCTGAAATACAGGGGAAGCGCACTATTAAAGGCTAAAGGTCGGCACTAAATTTTTCTTGTACAAGGTGATATATGTCATCTTTTCAGCTGATGATAATCATAGTTGAGCCGCTGGAGGGGTTGCACCTTTGTGACATAAGTTACAACACTATGAAACTATTACTCACAGCCCTGATTTTAACGCTTAGTCCTTACATGGATCGAGCTCTTCCCATAAATTATTCTACCAATAATGCCAGTTCTACAATGGCCATTGAGGGGACTTCTACCTTACATGATTGGGAAATGAAGGCGGAAGATTTGCAGGGAACTATGGATGTAGACATCTATGAAAGTGAACTAAAAATTAAAGAGTTAAAACTGGTTGTACCAGTAAAAAGCTTGAAGAGCGGCAAAGGTCCGATGGATGATAATGCCTACAAAGCTTTAAAGGAATCTGAGCATCCTAACATTACCTATGAACTGGTGCGCGTAAAGGAAATTAGCAAGCTTAGTGAAGGGCTTTACGATATTACCACGGAGGGAGATTTAACCGTTGCGGGTAAAACGAGAAGACTAATAATTCCGATTAAGGCAAAGGCGGTACAAGGTGGGGTTGAGCTTTCAGGCGCAACAGTTTTTACCATGTCTAGCTTTGATGTTGAAGCTCCCAGCTTTATGATGGGCACCATCACCACGGGTGATAAAATCACGATTAAATTTTCAATTAACTATAACTAATAATAAACACAATCATGAAAACAAGAGCAAAATTAGCATTGGTATTTGCCATGTTTTTAGGCTTAAATTCAGCCTTCGGCCAATTTGAAGTAGATCGAGATATTCAACAATATCGCTTCCGCGACTTCCGAGGAATCAATCAGTTTGAAGCATTGGGTACGGATATAGCTTTTGACGGCATGAAAGTTCGCTTAGGTGGTGCTTTTGCCGTGCAAATGCAGGCCCTTTCTCACCAGAACACTACTTTAAATGACTCAACGAACCAGTTGATCGACCTTGGCAATAACTTTAACTTACCTACTGCCAACCTTGATATAGACGTGGCATTAGCAGACGGTATGAGAATGCACATGCGTACTTATCTTTCTTCTCGCCACCATCCCGAAAGCTGGGTAAAAGGTGGTTACATTCAAATTAGCAACTTGAATTGGATTCGCAAGGGCCTTTTAGAAAACATAATGGATATCACCACGGTGAAAGTTGGTTTGATGGAGATTAATTATGGTGACATGCACTTCCGTAGAACGGATAATGCCCGTGCGATTTACAATCCTTTTGTGGGTAACCTTTTAATGGATGCCTTTAATACAGAAGCGGGCGCAGAAGTTTATTTTAATCCAGGTGACTTCCTAATTATGGCTGGTGTAACCAACGGTAAATTAAACCAAAGTGTAGCTACCAATAATGAAAATACACCTGCCTTTTTAGCCAAAGTAGGCTGGGATAAGCAAATGAATGAAGATTTAAGAGTGCGTTTAACCTCTTCTTTGTATACTTCTGCGGAAGGAAATACCAACTATTTATACTTTGGTGATCGTGCAGGAAGTAGATATTACTTAGTAAATGAAGCTCAAGGTGCTAACCCAACCGATAACTCTCGCAGCGGTAGAGTAAACCCAAGTTTCATTAACGAGGTAACTAGTATAATGATTAACCCATTTGTGAAGTATAAGGGTTTTGAATTTTTAGGAGCCTTTGAAACTTCTAGCGGTAAAATTAGCGCTGAAACCAAAACTCGTACTTATACTCAAGTTTATGCCGAATTGGTATACCGCTTTGGTAAAGAAGAAAACTTCTACGTAGGTGGTCGATACAACAGTGTAGCAGGACAATTACCTAACTTTAATCCTAATGCAAGTCCTACGGATATCACCGTAAACAGAATGGCATTTGCTGCTGGTTGGTACATGACTAAAAACGTAATGATGAAGGCTGAATATGTTACACAGACTTATGATGGTTACGCAGATACTGATATTCTGCACGAGGCACAATTCGATGGCTTTGTAATTGAAGCTGCTATTAGTTTCTAATAATAATAGCAACAATTGGATATTGGTTATCCATTGAGGAGGCGCCCTGCAAGGGGCGCTTTTTTTTTGTTTCTGTGTCTTCTTTGCGTCCCTTTGGGATTAAATACTTAAACCCAATATTTGGTCTTCGTTTTAAACGCCAATAGACTCTGAAACGAGTTACCCACGATGTCTTTATTATTTCGGTTTTTTAATTACGTTTCCCGATGTTTCAAGCTTCTCAAGATATTTAGACTATTTTTTAGAATAGGAACGGTTGTCCTCTTTCAGAGGAATTCGTGAGCTCGTCGTTTCTCTCCTCGGTTCCCACCCCAATAAAAGTATAAGAAACCACCACCGAAATCATTACCATTAGGTTGAATCTTAAGGTTATTGGGAATGTGCCGACAGGATATTAAACCAATTTAGGAAGTGTGCTAAGTAGCTGATTTCGATATATTTAATCGTCTAGTATGATAAACGGGAGACTTTTATTAGCTGCCTAATTTACCGTCGAACTCACGTTAATAATTTGTCTAATTAAAGTTAAGAGTGGCTTCGCTCCAGTATTGAAACGGGGTTTAGAAATTAAATTTAAGTCAAAAAAAAAGGCCATCCGCTTTGCAGATGGCCTTTGATATATAAAGACTCTCTTAATCTTCGTATACATCACCCTTACGGGTAGAATAGTTAATCTTTAAAGAGTTTGCTTTACGCAGCTCTTGCTTGATATCGGTTACCAAACCCATTTTAACTTGTCCATCTGCTTTAATCGAAACGGTCATTAAAGGTCTTTCGGCCTCGTTTATCGCTTCTCTTTCGGTAATAACGAACTGTTGTAGTTCTTTTACACGAGCAAAGGCATCATTAAGCTGTATACGTGGCTCAGCTCCCACTTGTGAGAGATAAGCGGCCTTTGGTTTACCTACGTAGATGTAGGTAACTAAAGATTTGCGTTCAAGCTTTTTGATTTCGGTTGCAAAGGGTTTAGCATTTTCCACTTTAAGGGTAATCTCACGCATTACGGTCGTTACCATAAAGAAGAATAGCAGCATAAATACAATATCCGGTAAGGATGCTGTAGAAATTGCGGGAGTTTCTCCTCCTTGTTTCTTTCTAAACTTTGACATATTATCCTAAACTTACTGGTTCTGCTTCCGAAATTACCTGTGGGTAAGCATCTTTGATTTCATTCTGCTCTTCCACACTCAAATCGTCAAAGGTTTTCCCGTAACGACGCTGAGCCAATTCTTCACGTAACTCATTATAAGCTGCAGCCAATTCGTTTTGAACGGCGATGTACATCTTATAAGAAGTACCACGGTCATTCTGTAAAGACACAATTGCCTTCTGTGGGTTGTCTGAAGAAGCGATGCTTTTGGCTGCGCCTTGGCAATAGGTGCAACTTCCATCGCCATTATTGTTCAGGAACTGCTTGGTGGCATCACGTAAATCGCGGATATCCATATAGTCTTCTTCCACGAGAAGCTGATTACTTGAGTTTACCAATACCGTAAAGATGTTTTTTTTCTTTACGGGTGGTGTATCAGGCATTTCCTCTGGCGGAGTCCATGGTGGAAGTTTACGGGTAATACCGGAATCAACATCCATGGTAGTCGTTACTAAGAAAAAGATCAGTAGCAAGAACGCTATGTCGGCCATAGAGCCTGCATTGATCTCGGGTAAAGCTCTTTTTGCCATAGCGTTTATTTACTAAATAATCTAGAAACTTCTACGTATAAAATCGCAAGGATTGCGACTGCAGTAAGAATATAAAAGGCTCCTAGGCCCATTCCTACTCTTCTCAATCCGCCTTCAGAAATATCTTCTCCGGCGAATACTGTGCTGGCTTCGCTGCCATCACTAAGAGCATAAGTCATCCCAAAGACAACAAGCAGGCCAGCGATACCGATTAAGGCACTTTTAGCTGCTTTAGGATTTTTAACGAGATTCATTATTGAGAAACCCAATATTCCGACCCCGCAAATCCCAATCAGGACATAAGCTGTATAAATTCCAAAATCTACCATTTGCTTAAATACTATTTGTTGTCGTGCTTAACTAATAAGTCTACTAAAGAGATAGACGCATCTTCCATACTGTTAACGATAGAGTCAACCTTAGCGATAATATAGTTATAAAAAATCTGTAAAATCATGGCTACGATAAGACCAAATACGGTGGTTAAAAGTGCTACTTTAATACCACCTGCTACCAGTGATGGAGAAATATCACCCGCTGCTTCAATCGCGTCGAAGGCACCAATCATACCGATTACAGTACCCATGAAACCAAGCATTGGAGCTAGGGCGATAAATAAAGAGATCCAAGAGATATTGCGTTCTAAAAGACCCATTTGCACCGAACCGTAAGATACGATAGACTTTTCTACCAAATCGATTCCTTCTGGACTTCTTTCTAAACCTTGGTAGAAGATGCTCGCTACTGGACCGCGTGTATTACGACAAACCTCTTTAGCTGCTTCAATACCACCGGTAGCTAGAGCTGCTTCGATATCGTTTAATAATTTTTTGGCGTTTGGAGTAGCCATATTAAGGTAAATGATACGCTCAATACAGATCGCAAGACCAAGAATAAGGGCAATAAGTACAATACCCATAAAGCCTGCGCCACCTTCGATAAATTTCTCTTTCAAGATTTGGTGAAAGGTTTGGTCTTCTGCTACTTCTTCAGTTGCTTCTACTGCTGGTGCGGCTTCTTCAACGGGTGTTTCAGTGGCAGCAGCGGCAGCGGCAGAATCCACCGCGGTAGTGTCAGCGGCCATTTCGGTGCTATCGACTACAATTGATTCAGACTCCTGAGCCATTAGATTAGTGTTTCCGAAGGCTACTAAACCTAAGATAGCCAAGATAGAGAGTGCTCTTTTCATTTTTTAATGAGTTGATTAAATTTTTGGTGAAAATAAAAAACTTGCGCAAAAGCTGAGCTTTTCGGGACTCAAATTTTCCGTGCAATTGATTACTAAGGCAAAACTAAACGCAAATTTTGCTTTATCGAAGATTTAACGAGAAATAATCATTAGTATTTTCTAGTTTTGCCGCCCAGCAGGGAAAATAATTTTGGAGAGGTGCATGAGTGGCTGATATGGCACGCCTGGAAAGCGTGTGTACCGTAAGGTACCGCGGGTTCGAATCCCGCTCTCTCCGCGAGTTCGAGTACCGAACACTGGTAAAACCCTGAAAATCATAGCAT
>PZPB01000014.1 GCA_003045865.1 Bacteroidota bacterium
TCAGAACTCTTAGAAGTAGCTTTTGCAAGCTTCTTCATCACCAAATCGTTTCGTAGATTCAATGAATCGAATAGTTAGTAATTTGATTTAGAGCCTTAAATATACAAAAACTTATAATAGCGGGAAGTCATTAAAAAAATATTAATAAGTCTTTCTATTTTAAAATTAATATGCATATGTTTGATTTAATATATAAACCTAATTAATAATTATGAAAAAGTTAAGTTATTTCGTTTTACTATGCTTTGCAACACTGGCATTGTATCAATGTTCTTCTGAGGATAGTATTGCCTCAGATGCACAAGGAGAATTAATTAAGAAATCGAGTGATGATCCAAGTTTAATGTTAGATTGTGAAGGGGAATGCACGAGTTGTGCAATTCAAGGTACAACAACAACTCAACAAGGTAAATACACATGTTCATGTATTGATGATTGTCAATTTTTATTTGTTCTACATGATCCTGAACCTCAAATAGGTGAACACGGAGCATTTCTAGATAGTCTCCTAACTGTTCACAGAACTTTGTTACCAGAATTAAATACTGTTTTATAATTAGACGGTGTTAGTGACTATTCTATCAAAAGATTGACCATATTCCCCACGCTAGATGGGCCTTATTTCGTCAAATTTGAACTCATTGATAATTCGACTGGAGAATTTATTTCATATGTTCTTGAGGAAAAACCTATAGGCGCCACTGCTTATAATTGTGTTGGGGAGTGCACAGGGAATTCGTGCTATGAAAATGTAGTTTTATCTTCTTCAATGGTTCCTGATGTATCCTGTAGTTGCGATGGCCCTGATTGCCAGATGGAAGTTACAGATGTTCCAGATACTGTAGAAGGTTAATTATGAAATTAAAATTTGCATCAATAATCAGAACATTATGCATTTTTGGCATTTTGTTTTCAGTTAGTTGTTCAAAAACTGATACTACTCTTAACTCCCTGAGCTCAGAGTCACCGGTAAGAAAATCCTCACAAGGAACTTTTGTTGTTTGGAATGTTTCATGCCTTAACGATACTGCTGGAATTAGCGCATTAGATATAAATAAATATAGCTTTAGCTGTGGCGATCTAAATCAAATTATTGTAACCCAACATGGCGACCAAAGAATTCATCAGAACCATGACCCCATGGGATTAAATCAAGTTGACAGTTTACTTTCGATATATGGAACTGCTAAAGATGCTTTAATTAATTACATGGGCTCCGATCTTGGCATAAGCACGTATACAATTGATAGTTCAACAGTTGGCGCTGATGGAACAGGTGATTTCTTTATTTCATATTATATTACAGACGAAAACGGTGGGAAACACAATGTAATATATCATTATTCACCAGAACAGTCCTATGAGTACGGTTATCTCGTATCTTGTCGAGGAGGAGATTGCGCTGGTGAAGGTGCTATCTGTATGGCCGAAGTTGTTATCAACTTTGCTAGTGAAATATATCACTGGTCTTGTCCATGTCAGAGTGATGTTTGTATGTTGGTATTAACTGCTGTGGAAAGAAGAAATTAAAATCAATTTACAATGAATAATAAAATATTAATTCTAATTATCTCTCTTGTAGGTGCTTTTACCATGAATGGACAGGTTGTTGTTACCTGTAGCAAAGTCGATGGTGTTGTCAGCCAACTAAATGGAGTCCAATCAACAGATATTACTGGAGTTAAAAAGAATAAAACTATAGCGTTTTTTACACAAGAGAAAAGTACAGTAGAGAATTTGGTATCATTAGATTGGGTTAATGAATTCGTTAAACGAAATCATATTTGTGAAGATAATTTCGAAATTCAAATGATTGTTCCGCTGAATGATAACCACGTTGTTGTAGTTGGCAAAGCTAATGGTGTCTTTGGCTATATCGAAATTTTAAAGCCAGCTCCTGAAGAATAACTCTTATTTACCATTACATAATGGATCAATTATGACGAATTTAAAGGCCTTGGTTATCACCAAGGCCTTTTTAAAACACTTTTTATAATATATTGTATTACTTTTTTTCCATAAAAGTAGTTTCAAGAGCAATATGACTGACCTCTCCGACAAGCAAGCCCGATTCTGCGAAGAATACAGCTATGCAGATCGGAGATCAGAACCTTAAGAAGCCGAGTATCGTTGCCCGACTAAATGAGTTAAAGAGCAAAGCTTCCCAGCATCTTGAAATTACGCATCAAGATGTATTGAACCAATTAAAGACTTGGGCGCAATCCGACATCACCGAAACCATGTGCTTGACAGCGGATGAGATCAAAAATCTGCCAATTGGAATAAGGAGACTCATCACCAAGTATAAGCGTACCGTAACGAAAACCAAAGTAGGAGATACAATTGAAAACGTTGAGCTGCAATTTGTTTCGAAGGAAACGGCCATCGATATGATCAACAAGCATATTGGATTTTACGAAAAAGACAACAACCAGCGTATGCCTGAGATTGATGTCTCTAAGCTTGGCAGCGATGTAATTAAGTCTCTTTTAAATGCAAGCTCAGGAACTTCTTGGTGCCCCCCTATTGGTTTAAGAAAAAGAATTATTCAGGAGACAATACTATACTTTCATTAAACTCGACAAGGCAAGAGGCAACTAAAGCAAGAGCAGGCACTATTCACACTTATGAAGAATATTACAGAGGAGTCTCTTTATAGTGTTACTGCAGAAGGAGTAAAAAAGCTGTTTGGGCGATGCTTGGCTATTGAAAAATAAAGAAATTCCCTTTACCGATCCCAGGGATTAATTTTCTTGGGGCTTTATTTCATTGCTGTGGTCTTTCTTCCTTACCCAAACTATTAAGCAAGGAATTCACAAAGCTTAGCACGAAACTAAATACCAAGGCCCACCAGAAGCCATCGACAGCAAAACCCGAAATTAAATTATCGGCCATCAAAATTACCACCGCATTTATCACAAACAGGAAAAGTCCTAAAGTGAAAATTGTGGCGGGAATGGTAAAAAAAATTAAGAGTGGTTTAATGGTGACATTCAGTAGGGCTAAAACAATGGCCACTAAAATTGCGGTACCGAAACCATCGAGGTGAACAGCATTACCCATTATCCAAGCGGTGATAAAAACACTCAGCGTATTTACGACTAACTTAATCAGTAGATTATTCATGGATTCTTAACTTGCGTCCTCAAAACTAACAATAACATGAGAATAAAATCCCTCTCGGCGGGCCTTTTGGCTTTTGCCCTTTTTTCTTGTCAAAATACCAACTCTCCTAAAACTGAAGATGAAAGCCCTATGCTTGTAGAAATGAAGACTGGCGCAGATCCCCATAGTTATGCCCAAGAAAATGCCGTGGTTAAAAGCCTGGCTTGGGACGCTGAAGTAAATTTCGAGCAAAAGCAAATTAGCGCAACCGCAACCTGGGATATTGAAACCAAAGCAGGTGCGGAAGCGATTTACTTCGATATTTTTGACCTTGCGATTGAAAAAGTTTTAGTAGACGGCGCCGAAACGGACTTCAGTCTTAGCCCGGTTGACGAGCATTTAGGTCAGGGATTACGCATTCCCATCAGCGATCAAGCGAAACAAGTAAGCATTACCTACAAAACTGGCGATAATGCCCGCGCCCTACAATGGCTAGACCCGGAACAAACGGCTGGTAAGCAAAAACCCTTTTTATTCACACAAAGTCAGGCCATTTTAGCCCGCAGCTGGGTGCCAACACAAGATAGCCCCGGCATTCGCTTTACCTATACCGCCAAGGTTAAGGTTCCCCAAGATATGTTAGCGCTTATGAGTGCTTCCAATCCGCAAGAGCGCAATGAAACAGGGATTTACGAGTTCTCCATGCCGCAAGCAATTCCTTCTTACCTACTCGCCCTAGCGGTAGGTGATGTGTATTTCGAAAGTATTAGTGATCGCACGGGCGTTTACGCAGAAGCCTCTTTACTAGACACTTCTGCCTACGAGTTTGCCGATCTTGAAAAAATGGTACAAGCGGCCGAAGCGCTTTACGGCCCCTACGCTTGGGGACGCTACGATCTAATTGTATTGCCTCCTTCTTTCCCTTTCGGGGGAATGGAAAACCCACGCTTAACTTTCGCTACCCCTACCATTTTAGCGGGCGACCGCAGTTTAGTTAGCTTGGTTGCTCACGAATTAGCGCATAGCTGGAGTGGCAATTTAGTTACCAATGCCACTTGGGATGATTTCTGGTTGAATGAAGGTTTTACAGTGTATTTCGAGCACCGCATTATGGAAGCGGTTTACGGAAAGGAATATTCCGAAATGTTGGCTAGCCTTACCCACGATGGTTTAGAAAAAGACGCGGCGGAAATGCTAATAGAAACCCCTAACGATACTAAATTAAAACTTGACCTTACTGGTCGTAATCCTGATGATGGCGTTACCAGTATTCCTTACGATAAGGGCTATTTCTTTTTGCGTTTAATGGAAGAAACCGTGGGCCGCGAGCGCTTCGACGAGTTCCTGAAAAATTACTTCCAGACCAATAAATTCTCGGTTATGACTACCGAAGAGTTTATCGATTACTTAAGAGCTAATCTTTTAAGTGACGAAGAGTTTAAGAGCATTGGGGTGAAAAGCTGGATTTATGAAATCGGTTTGCCCGATAATTTACCAACCGTAAGCAGCAACCGCTTTGCGGTAGTAAGTGGGGCCTTAGATACTTATTTAAACAAAGGCACATTACCCGCCGCCAGCTTAAGTGATAATTGGACTACCCACGAGTGGTTGCATTTTATAAATAGCCTGCCCGAAACTATCACCAAAGAGCAATTAGCTGAATTAGACGCCGCCTTCGGATTTACCACTAGTGGTAACAGCGAGATTTCTGCTGCTTGGTTCCAACCTACCATTGCCGCTGGCTATGAGGCCGTTTATCCAAAAGTGGAAAGCTTCTTAATTTCAGTAGGGAGAAGAAAATTCCTTACCCCTACCTATAAAGCGATGCTAGATGCGGGTCAAGCCGAGATGGCCAATTCCATTTATGTAAAAGCCAGACCTAATTACCATGCGGTAAGTAGAGAAACCTTAGATGCGCTTCTGGAAGTAAATAAAGAGGCTACAAAAAGCTAAACAAACAGGGGCTTAAGCCCAAATAGACTAAAATAAAACAGCCACGGGATAAAACTCGTGGCTGTTTTATTTTATAGCGGTATCCTGAAACCAATCACGCCATTAATTTGCGCGAAGAAAAAAGATTGCTCGGCCGAGTCCATCGTGCTGGCGGTAGTGCGAATATTGGCCATATTGATATAACCACTTTTAAACTCGCTCTGTATAAAGAAATAGCGGTAGAAAGTAAAGTTAAGCGCTAATACGGCCGATACCCCATAGCCCGCAGTATGAAACTCATCGTAGCGTTCCTTCCCTAAAAGTACCGTATTGGTTTTGGGAACTAAGGCCCCAAGGCCAAAACCCTTTAAAACGCTAAACTGAAATTTTTTATAGTCCAAAATCTGATCGGATCGGCGCAGTTCTACATTAAGGTAATTGAGTCCATCGGTATGTTCAAACTGTAAAAAGTCTTTAGTTAGCTCAATTGCTTCACCGTTGTACTGCCCCGCAAACTGGCCATAGGCCTCGCCAATAAAACCGTTAATGCGCACAAACTGATTTTGTTGCATTACATATTTCATATGATCAGCGCCAAAGGATATTTCCCAATTATCGCTTAAATAATAGCCAATACGAAAGTTATACTGCGGAATAGTCATCCGACCTACATTTAAATAGGTCTCTCCTTCGAAAGGAAATTGCTTATCGCGTGCTTTTACCTCTTGCAGCGTGAAATCGTAATCTTCGCCTTTAAAACGAATATCCGAATTGGTAAAAGCATCCCAATTCCAGCCCCAATAAAAATAGAGGCTACCTTTTTTGGAAGGACTTTCTTGAGCGAGACTAAAATTATTTAAACCAAAAGTGAGAAGAACTAAAAGGAAAAAACTTTTTACTTTCATTTTTAGGACATAAAATACACCCGCTTTACGCGCTGCGATATACCAGTTAAAACTTCGTAGGGAATTGTATTCATGTCTCTTGCAAAATCATAAATACTTCTTTCGGCGCCAAAAATAAGAACCTCTTCGCCTTCTTCGATTGGATCTTCAAAAATATTTACCATTACCATATCCATGCATACGGAACCTACCGTTGGATATAGCTTTCCTTTAATCATCACTTTGCCCACTCCTAAGCTAAGCGAGCGACTAAAGCCATCGGCATAACCAATAGAAATAACGGCAATTCTACTTTTCGCATCTGCTTTAAAGCGCCTACCATAACCTACTGAATCGCCTGCCTTTAGATTTTTAATTTGTGAAACCCGCGCCTTCAATTCGCTAATCGGCAATAGGTGTTTGCGCTCCTCTTCTACATTGGAAACGCCGTACAACCCAATCCCCAAACGCACCATATCAAAATAAGCTTCAGGAAAACGTTCGATGCCGCTACTATTGGCAATATGCCTTAAAAAAGGATAGGATAGTCTGCTGGCAATTTTATCGCTCATGCGTTTAAAAGTGGCGATTTGTAAGCGCGTAAAGTCACTTTCTGCGGGATCGTCCGCTGCCGCTAGATGCGAAAACACAGAGGCCACGGCTATATTAGAATGCTGCTGTAAAACCTGCAAAAGCTCGTCTAAATCGGCTTCATCAAAGCCCAATCTATGCATGCCCGTTTCTAACTTAAGATGAATTAAAACCTTTTCCTCGGCGGGAGAAGCCTCCAGTAAATCGACGAGTTCACCTAAACGTGCTAAGCTGTAAATCTCTGGTTCTAATTTATTTTTGATCATGGATTTAAGCGCCGAAGATTCGGTATTTAAAACCATAATGGGAAGTTCAATGCCTGCCTTGCGCAATTCTAAGCCCTCATCTGCGTAAGCAACCGCTAAATAATCTACCCCATGAAAAGCCAATACCCGCGCAACTTCCACCGCACCGCTTCCATAAGCAAAGGCTTTTACCATTGCCATTAATTTGGCCTCGGGCTTTAATTTAGAGCGGTAATAATTAAGATTGTGCACCACGCGATTAAGATGAACTTCCAAAACCGTTTCGTGGCGGTGCATGACCAATCTTTCGGCAATTTTTTCAAAAGCAAAAGAGCGCGCTCCTTTTAAAAGCACCGCCTTTTCCTTAAAACTATGCAAATGCATATTTATTAAAAAGGCATCGGTAGTTGGATAGTAGGCACAAATTTGCGGCGTCTTAAATTCCAGCGACTCCAAGGCTTCGCCAATTAAGATGAGCGATTCTAATTGAAAGCGTTCAATAATTTCACTCAAGGCCTTATATAAGTCATCTGGCGCCAGACCAATTTGCTGTAAATCGCTTAATATCAAAACTCTGCCTCGCTCCCCCGCATGAGAGTTTAAAAAGTGTAAAGCCAAGCGCAGTGATTCTAAATCGCTATTGTAGGCATCGTTAATCAGCAAGCCATTCTGAATACCCTCCTTCATTTCGAGGCGCATTTCTACGGGATTGAGTTTGGCCAGCGCGGTATTGATTTGCTCTAGATTCAATCCCAGTAAAAAAGCACAAACTATACTATGTGCCGCATTTTGCAGACTAGCCTCATCTCCGAAAGGGAGAGAAAGGGAATGATTTTTTCCTTGCCAATCTAAAGCTACTTGAGCGGAATTAGGCTGCGTGTCAATTAGATTAAACTGAAAATCGGCGCCGGCTTTCTGCCAAGACCAAGCGTGTAATTGCAGTGTCTTTCCCGTGGCGAAGCTTTCAATCTTACGCGCCAAAAGCGAACCATCAGCCTGATAAATAAGGTGCTCGGCTTTTTGAAAGAGCTTCAACTTCTCGTCAATTTTCGCTTCTATGTTACTAAAGTTTTCCGCGTGAGCACTACCGATATTGGTGAAAATCCCCCATTTAGGTGCAAGCATCTGCGCTAAGCTTTCCATTTCATCGGGTTCGCTAATTCCCGCTTCAAAAATTCCTAGTTCATCATCAGCATTTAAATTCCACAACGAAATAGGAACGCCAATTTGTGAATTATAACTCTTAGGGTTTTTAGTCAGTTTAAAATGCGGCTGCAGCACCTGACTGAGCCATTCCTTCACCACTGTTTTTCCATTACTACCCGTAATAGCGATAATCTCAGCGCTGGAATGCAGACGAATTTGTTGCGCCAAATTTTGCAAAGCCAGCAAAGTGTTAGGCACCTTATAAAAACTTATTGCGGGATAATCTTTGGCAGGAAGTACTTCTACCACGAAAGCTTTTACGCCTTTGGCAATAAGCTCTTCTATATATTCATGTCCGTTGTGGTGTTTGCCGCTGATGGCAAAAAACAAGGCGCCATTGCCCGCCGAATATTGACGGCTATCGTATAAAATGCGCGTCACCAATTGAGCGGGAGGCCCGATAAGCTCTGCCTGTAAATATCCCTCTAAAAGTGACGATCTATTTTTCAATTTCTTTTTTATTCAACTTGATGGCTTCATTAAAAGCGGCCCTACTTAGGGGTTCATATTGATCTTTCGCTCCTAAAAATACCTGTTTTTCGCCACTTACAATGCGATGCGAATGATTGGCCAAGTTGCCTGTTTTTACGCAAACCGCATGCACTTTAGTAACGTATTCGGCGGTGGCCATTAAGTAGGGCATGGGACCAAATGGCTTGCCTTTAAAGTCCATATCTAGTCCGGCTACAATAACCCGTGCGCCGCGATTGGCCAATTCATTACAAACTTCTACGATGCCTTCGTCAAAAAACTGCGCCTCATCGATACCAATTACATCGATACCATCGCCGTAAATTAAAATATTAGAACTGCTTTCCACGGCGGTAGAGCGGAAGGCGTTATTATCGTGGCTAACTACCTCTTCCTCACTATATCGCGTATCGATAATAGGCTTAAAAATCTCTACCGTTTGCTGGGCAAATTGGGCTCTTTTTAAGCGACGAATAAGCTCTTCGGTTTTACCCGAAAACATGCTTCCGCAGATTACTTCAATCCACCCGCTATGTTTTTGATGATTTACTGTATTTTCGAGGAACATTTTTTATGGCTATTATCGCCACAAAACTAAGCATAAAAGAAGCGGTTAAATGAAAGATAGCGTTCGCAAAGAATTAAAGGAACTTTGTTACTATATAATTGAGAATAATAATTCCTTGGCCAGACCCGAGCAACTTACTCGTGTACAAATGCTTTATGAGCGACTTTTGGTTTTAAACTATTTAGAAGAATTAGAAGAAGAAGGTAAAACTATTCCTGGACCGGCACTGAAAACCGCGCCAGTATTAGCACCGAAGTCCGAACCGACAGTGACTTTTAGAACCGAAAGTATTTCTGAAGTACCTAATGCCACAGAGAACGCATCTAGCGAAAGCGAGAAAAAACCCAGCCCTACCATTGTAGAAGCTCCTGCCCCCTCAGCAGAAGAAATAAAGCCCGAGCCCCAAAAGGCGACTCCCGAAAAAGAGATTAAAGTAGAAACTGGTGCTAGTAAGGGCACCATAAATTCGGAAGCGGGACAAAGCCATAGCATAAACGACAAGCTCGCCAAAGGCGCCATTACCGTGGGTTTAAATGACCGTATCGCCTTTGTAAAACATTTGTTTAACGACAGTCAAGCTGATTTTAATCGCGTGCTATCGCAGCTGAATACCCTTGATACTTATCTCGAATCGATGTATTTTATTGAGAACTTGGTGAAACCCGATTACGACTGGGAAAACAAAAAACCCTACGAAGATCGTCTCATCAGCTTGGTAAAGAAACGCTTCGGCGAAGATTGGTAATTAGAAGCAAAGGCTTTTTTCACTACTTTTGCGCCCCTAATTTAAACTTCAAAGCCCGTAAGCTATGAAAATGAAACTTTCTCACTTTGGCTATAAATTGCCTCAAGAGCTAATAGCAAAGCACCCCACAACCCATCGCGACGAATGCCGCTTAATGGTAATCAACCGCAAGAAAGGCACCATTGAACACCGCATGTTTTCGGATGTAATGGATTATTTCAACGAAGGAGATTCCCTTGTACTTAACAACACCAAAGTTTTTCCCGCCAGAATGTATGGCAACAAGGAAAAAACCGGCGCTCGCATTGAAGTGTTCTTACTACGTGAGTTAAATTCCGAAAGTCGACTTTGGGATGTTTTAGTAGATCCCGCCCGTAAAATCAGAATTGGCAACAAGCTTTATTTTGGCGATGACGATAGTCTAGTAGCCGAGGTAATTGACAATACCACTTCACGCGGACGTACCCTGCGTTTTCTTTTTGACGGCTCTTACGAAGAGTTCCGTGCTAAATTGAAGGAA
The DNA here is from genome assembly GCA_003045865.1 of Bacteroidota bacterium. Lineage (GTDB taxonomy): Bacteria > Bacteroidota > Bacteroidia > Flavobacteriales > Schleiferiaceae > Croceimicrobium. Next base: position 10,268 of record PZPB01000014.1, read on the forward strand.
CTCGGACAAACGCCTTTACCTAAGTACATCGATCGCGAGCCAGAAGCGGAAGACGAAGAGCGTTACCAAAGTATTTTTGCCAAGCACGAAGGTGCCGTTGCCGCTCCTGTGGCCAGCTTACACTTCAGCAAGCAATTAATGAAACGCTTGGAAATTAAAGGGGTGAATTTTGCCGAATTAACCTTGCACGTGGGCTTAGGAACTTTCCGCCCCGTAGAAGTAGAAGATTTGAGCAAGCATAAAATGGATTCGGAGCAGTATATGATTTACGATCATACCGCCGAAGTGGTTAATAAAACCATTAACAACCGCAAAAAAGTTTGTGCCGTAGGTACTACTTCTATGCGCGCCATGGAAAGCTCAGTAAGCACCGATGGGCATTTGAAGCCTTTCAACGGTTGGACCAATAAATTTATCTTCCCACCTTTTGAGTTTCAAATTGCGGATATGATGGTTACCAATTTCCACCCTCCCCAAAGCACTTTAATGATGATGACCGCTGCTTTTGCGGGTTATGATTTATTGATGAAAGCTTATAAGGAAGCCGTAAAAGAAAAATATCGCTTTTTAAGTTATGGCGATGCCATGATTATTATTTAAGCAGATCTGATACTAGTAAAAGGCCGAGCAAAATTTTGTTCGGCCTTTTTTTATGCTCATCTGCGAGGACTTAAAAACACCGCAGCGATTACTATAAAACCTACTCCCGTAACGAGGGGAGGACGCATAATTTTCTCGGGTAAAAAGCCCAGGTATAGCATGTAGAAGCCTAGGATGATTAAAATTAGTGCCGCAATTTTTTTAAACATGCTAATTCTGTGTTGATTAGAAGGGTTTAAGTTAAGTTATCTCAGCGATAAACACAGGGCTATGGAGCAATTGAATTACCAGGAAATTCCCTTTCGAAGAAAAAACATCCATCAATACCGCGATGCAATCTCAATACCCAATACTAATAGCGCAGCGGTCTCAGTACTATAAAGCGATAAATCGTAGGGCCAAGAAACAATTGAATTTCTCTCTCCAAACGATCTATCGTCTCTTTGTCTATCGTCTCTTTGTCTTATACCTTTTCACCGAATTACCTTCGAAGAAAATACATTAATTCAAACACGATCCAATCTAACTATTCAAATCTCTATACTCCCTACTATCTCCTTACCTTTGCCCCGTGGAAAACAAAAGAGACATACGCGCCTTGAGGCGCGAGGACATTGAAAGCTATTTCACCAAAATTGGTGAAGCGTCATTTAGAGCCAAACAAGTATATGAATGGCTTTGGAAAAAAGGGGCTAAGGATTTCGAGAGCATGACCAATCTCTCCCTCCCTTTACGTGAAAAGCTGGAAGCCAATTTTGTGATAAATCACATTCGCGTGGATGAGATGCAACGCAGTAAGGACGGCACCATTAAAAACGCCGTGCGCCTTTACGATGGCAAGGTGGTAGAGTCTGTTTTAATTCCCACCGACCATCGCATTACCGCCTGTATTAGCTCGCAAGTTGGCTGCAGTCTCGACTGCAATTTTTGCGCTACTGCAAATTTAAAACGCATGCGCAACCTCAATCCCGATGAAATTTACGACCAGGTGGTGGCCATAAAAAATGAAGCGGAAAACTTCTACGGCCGCCCGCTTACCAATATCGTTTTTATGGGCATGGGCGAGCCTTTAATGAATTATAAAAATGTTTTAGAAGCCATCGAAAAGATTACCTCTCCCGATGGACTGGGGATGTCGCCCAAACGCATTACCGTTTCTACGGTTGGTCTCGCCAAGATGATTCGCAAATTAGCCGACGAAGAACCACGCTTTAAACTAGCGCTTTCCTTACACTCTGCCCGCGACGAAGTACGTGACAAAATTATGTCCATCAACCTAAAAAACCCGGTTGAAGAACTAAGACAAGCCCTTGAATATTGGTATTCGAAAACCAAAAGTAGAGTCACCCTAGAATATGTGGTATGGCGTGGTATTAATGATCAAAAGATTGACATTGACGCCTTAGTACGCTTCTGCAGAAGCGTACCCTGCAAGGTAAACCTGATAGAATACAACCCGATAGACGATGGTATTTTTCAGCAAGCCGATGAAGAAGCGGTTATTGCTTATGTAAAAGCTTTGGAAGCGGCAGGTATAGTAGCTACCATTCGTAAATCGCGGGGAAAAGATATCGACGCCGCTTGCGGACAATTGGCGAACAAAAACGAATTGGAAATCTTTAATTAAGAGTTATTGTCATCTAAATTTTTGATGATTTTATTTTACGCCAATTCTAGTACTTAGACTACCTTTGAAGCGCATGCAGAACCTTAAAGCGATACAGGCACCCATAAACTCAGAAATGAAGGCTTTCGAGCCCAAGTTTCGCGACTTCATGGCTAGCAAGGTGGCACTCCTCGATCGCATTACCTATTATATTGTAAAAAGAAAGGGTAAGCAATTGCGTCCTATGTTAGTGTTTTTAAGCGCTAAACTGCATGGCACTATCGACGAAAGTAGTTACCGTGGCGCGGCTCTAGTGGAACTAATGCACACCGCCACTTTGGTACACGACGATGTAGTAGACGATTCCAATATGCGTCGGGGCTTCTTCTCTTTAAATGCCCTTTGGAAAAATAAAATCGCCGTTTTAGTAGGCGATTACTTGCTCTCACGCGTTCTTCTACTTTCCGTAGAACACAAAGAACATCAACTTCTCGAGTTAATTAGTACCGCTGTTCGCGAGATGAGTGAAGGGGAACTTTTACAAATTGAAAAGGCGCGTCGTCTCGATATCGACGAAGAAGTTTATTTTGATATCATCAAGAAAAAAACCGCCAGTCTTATTGCCTCCTGCTGTGCTGTTGGCGCCGCATCGGTAAAAGCCAATGCCGAAAGCATTGAAAATATGCGCCTCTTTGGGGAGTATTTAGGTATTGCCTTTCAAATAAAAGACGATCTGTTCGACTTTCAAAAAAGCGGTAAAGCGGGCAAACCTACAGGCATTGATATTAAGGAGCAAAAAATGACCCTACCTCTTATTTATGCGCTTCGCAATGCCGAAAAACGCGATAAGAAGTTTATGATTAAAGTGGTGAAACGCTATAACCACGATCGTAAAAAGGTAGAAGAAGTAATGTCGATGGTTCGCCATTCGGGCGGTATCGAATATGCCGAGCAACAAATGCTCGACTATCAAGCCAAGGCTTTGAAGATTTTAGATCAGTATCAAGCAGATGAAGTGAAAAATTCCTTAGTCGCTTTAACTGAATATGTTATTAGCCGAAGTAAATAATTATTTTTGTCGCTTCAATTAACCGACATTTTATTTTTAGATGGATAAGATTCAAGAAACCAGCGGCACACTACTAGACATGGCCATTAAATATGGTACTTCATTAATTTTAGCCTTACTCGTCCTTTTTATTGGACTAGCCATGATTAAGCGCATCACTACAGTAACGCGTAAGCAAATGGTAAAAAGAAATATGGACCCTAGTTTGGTTCCGTTTCTGATTTCAATTATAAATAGCTTACTTAAAGTTTTACTAGTGATTTCCGTTGCTACTATGCTTGGTTTTGAAATGACCTCGTTTGTAGCTGTATTAGGTGCTGCAGGTTTAGCCGTAGGTTTGGCCTTGCAAGGAAGCTTATCAAACTTCGCCGGTGGAGTTTTAATCTTAATCTTAAAACCTTTTAAGGTAGGCGACTTTATTGAAGGTGGCGGCGTAGGTGGAACGGTAAGAGAAATTCAAATTTTCTACACCTATTTAACTACTCCTACTGGTCAAGAAATTATGGTACCAAACGGAACCTTATCCAATAACAATATTGTTAACTATAACTTCAATCCTACCCGTAGAATTGACATGACCTTTGGTATTGGCTATGGCGATGATATTGACCAAGCTAAAAGCATACTTCATCAGCTTTGTGCCGAAGAAACACGCTTCCTCACCGATCAAGGCATTACCATTTTCGTAGAAGCCTTAGCCGATAGCAGCGTGAACATTCGCGTAAGAGGCTGGAGTGCTACCGGTGATTACTGGGGTATTTTAGGTGATTTCAACGAAAAAGTTAAAAAAGCTTTCGATGCCGCTGGCGTTGGGATTCCTTTCCCACAAATGGATTTACATCTAGTAGAAGATAAGACGAAATAAGGGGCATTCGTAAAAAAATAAGTTTTAACAAAAAAAGGAGTCCTCTTGGGCTCCTTTTTTATTGGAGCGGAGTGCTTAGATTTGCAACAATGATCAGCCAAGAAAGCATCCAGAAAATTCTCGACACCGCTCGCATCGAAGAGGTGATTGGCGATTTTGTAACTTTAAAAAAAGCCGGCAGTAATTACAAGGGGCTCAGTCCTTTTAGTAATGAAAAATCGCCTTCCTTTATGGTTTCTCCCGCCAAGCAAATCTTTAAAGATTTCAGTAGCGGCAAGGGCGGCAGCGCGGTTACCTTTTTAATGGAGCACGAGCAGTACACCTACCCGGAGGCCCTGCGCTTTTTGGCAAAGAAGTACAATATCGAAATTGAGGAAACCGCCCAAAGTTCGGAAGTTATTGCCGCACGTGAAGAAAGGGAAAGCCTTTTTCTAGTCAATGAATTTGCCAATAAATACTTTCAAAATCAACTTTGGGAAGACCCCAAAGGACGAAGCATTGGCCTTAGCTATTTTCAGGAGCGGGGCTTTAGCGACGAAACCATCAAAACTTTTCAGCTCGGCTACAGCCAAGATGGTTACCAAGTTTTTACCGATCACGCCCTAAAAAGCGCGCATAGCCTAGAGTTTCTAGCCAATGTTGGCCTCACTAAGGTAGATGGCGATCGCAAGCTTGACCGTTTTAGGGGACGCGTAATGTTCCCCATTTTATCGCATACGGGTAGGGTTTTAGGCTTCGGCGGCCGTATTTTAACCAAGGATACCAAAGCCGCCAAATACCTCAACAGTCCCGAAAGTATTATTTACCATAAGAGTAAAATTCTCTACGGAATTTTCCATGCCAAAGGCTTTATCGCTAAGGCAGATGAGTGCTTTTTAGTAGAAGGTTATACCGACGTAATTAGCCTTTTTCAAGCGGGGGTAAAAAACGTGGTAGCTAGTTCTGGTACCGCCCTTACGGTAGATCAGATCTTATTGATAAAACGTTTCACCAAAAACATCACCCTTCTTTATGACGGCGATCCTGCCGGTATAAAAGCCAGCTTACGCGGAATCGATCTTATTTTAGAACAAGGCATGAATGTTCGGGTGGTTCTTTTCCCCGATGGTGAAGATCCCGACTCCTATTCCAAAAGAGTATCGGCAGTAGAATTAAATAGTTATCTCGCTGAAGAGCGTACTAACTTTTTACGTTTTAAAGCCAAGCTTTTACTGGATACAGTGGGCAACGACCCCTTAGAGAAAGCCAAGGCGGCGCGTGAAATGGTGCAAAGTATTGCCCTTATGCCGGATGAGTTAGACCGCACGGCCTTCATCCAAGAAACGGCGCGCATTCTCGCCATGGAAGAGCGCATTCTTTTTAGCGAATTGGGACAAATTCGTTCGCGCAATATCACTAAAGCAGACGAACAAGCGAGGCGGGAGAACCGCCCCCAAACGGGACCAGGTGAAGCGGAGGGCGGCAGCATGCATGTAGTAGAGTCCACCGAGCTGGTAGCGACGTCCATGCTTTACCCCCAAGAAGAGGCTTTATGCTCCCTACTTCTCAATCACGGTGAAAAGGAAATCATATTTGATGAGCCCGATGAAGAGAATGAAAACCCCGCAGCCGAAAGTATCGCCGCTTATATATTATCCGAACTGGTTAGCGATGGCTTAGAAATGGATGACCCTCTATTTCAGAAGGTTTTTCAGCATTTTTTAGACATCTATAATAATGAAGAGCAACGCATTGCTAAGGCAGAAGAGTTTTTAAGAGGCGGCAATAAAGATTTAATGCATAAGGTGGTCGATCTCATTTCGGAAGAACCCGCATTACACGATTGGAAACGCAAGAAAATATTCCCTCCCGAGCCCGACGCGCACCTGCGTATTTTCACCATCGAAGCGGTGCTACGTTTTAAAGAAAAGAAGATTGCTAGCCTGATTAAGGGCGTACAAAAAAAATTGCAAAGCGGCGAAAAGGTGGATATGAGCGATCTAGAAACGGTGAAAAACCTTACCCTATTGCGAGTGGAAATCAACAAAAAGTTGAAACGGATTTTATAAGCCGATTTTTCTAAAAGGCAAAGTATATAAAGGGCTGTACCTCGGCACTTAAGATTTGATAGATCACCAAGGTAGCGGCAAAAGCTAGTAGGAATAGAACCCATACTGGTGCTGTACTCACCGCCTCGCGCAATCGCGCTTTGTGCACGCTGGGAATCCAATGGATGAGGTAGCCCGAGATTAGCACCACAAAATATTTCCAGTTAGAGATAAAAACCTCATCGACCGTCGCCCAGCCAAATTCATTGGGGATTTTTGCCAAAATCTCAATGGCCCCATCCCAAGTAGGAGAGCGGAACCAAGCTCTTGTGAAGGTGATGAAAATGAGCGTTAAAGCCAAGCCTATACTACGATTGTACCAACGTGATTTATCGGCCCAAGGGGATATTTTCTTCCAATTCTTATAAACTACCAAGCCTAAACCATTTAGAGTTCCCCAAGTAACAAAGTTCCAAGAGGAGCCATGCCACAATCCCCCCAGCACCATAGTTAGCATGAGGTTGATATTGGTATTAACCCAACGCTCAGCACTACTATTGTAGCGCATCAGAAGGTAAGCTATTATGAAAATCCCCCCTAATACAATTGACAAGATCAAGCTGCCTACTACCAAAGAAATCATCACCAAAAAGGACAGAACGATAAAGTAAGAAGCCAAAGTTCCTTTGCGATTTCCTCCGAGCGGAATGTATAAATAATCTCTTAACCAGGTGGATAGAGAGAGATGCCAGCGTCGCCAAAAATCGGCTACCGAAGAGGCTTTATAAGGACTGTTAAAGTTTTTAGGAAGGGTAAATCCTAGTAGCATTGCAATGCCAATGGCCACATCGGTATAACCCGAGAAATCGGCATAAACCTGCATGGAATAGCCAAAAAGCGCACTCATCGTTTCGAAACCACCATAAAGCTGGGGATTATCGAACACGCGGTCAATAAATTGTACCGCGAGGTAATCGGCTAAAACCAATTTCTTAACTAGGCCATTTAAGATCCAAAAAACGGCTAAGCCCGCGCGCTCTTTACTAAGGTTATAGGGCTGGTAAAGCTGAGGAATGAATTCGGAGGCACGCACAATGGGACCTGCTACCAATTGAGGAAAAAAGCTAACGTAGAAACCGAAATCTAAAATGTTTTTCACGGGCTTTACATCACCACGATAAATATCTACACTATAGGAAATGGTTTGAAAGGTGAAGAAAGAGATTCCCACAGGAAGTAAAATACGGTCAAAAATAAAATTGGTGCCAATCGCTTCATTGGTCCAAAGTGCAAATTGGTTAATTACCTCCCACTCTATCCCCGTAAGGCCATGAATAAAATCGGCCACGAAATACGCGTACTTAAAATAGCCTAAAACGAAAAGATTAACCAGCACACTGAGTGCCACTAAGGCTTGCCGCTGCCAACTTACTTTATTGCGGTAAATGGCATGTCCGATGATGAAATCTACGAAAGTGGAAAAAAGCAATATTACCAGATAAAAGCCACTGGTTTTGTAATAGAAAAACAGAGATACGGCAAAAAGAAAGACGTTTCTCCGTGTGGTATTCTTATAAACCAGACTGTAGCCTGCCATTACTAAAGCAAAGAACACCCAAAAGTAGAGCTGCGTAAAAAGCAAAGGAGTATCTGCTTGATACGTGAACCACTCGAGTATGTCCCAGTTTTGCATCATGGGGCTAAAGACTTAAGATGTGCTTCATATCCTTCCCAAATAGACCAAAACAAGAGGTCAGAATTTAATCGGTAACCCGCATTGGTAAAATGAATTTTATCTGACTTGGCTAAGCCATGTTCTTGCCAAACGGCAATACTATTTAAACCGCCCATCGTGCCAAACAAATCCCACAGGGCCGCATCGTGTTTCTTACTTAAGGACTGCATTACTTCAACTACATCTAAGGCGTGTTTATTGGGTATTCTACGCTTGTAATAACTATCGTTATTGGTCATAAAAATAAACTCACAATCGGGATTAATTTCGCGAAACCAGTAGACTAAAGAATCATAACGCGCTTCGTAGTCTGCTGGATTCCATTCGCTATCTGGCTTATAGGCATCATTAATCCCTAGTCCGAAAATAACCAGATCGGGAGCGACGTATCGTCCTTGTTCTACAAAGTTTTCACTGCGCAGAAAGCTTTTAGTGGCCGCTCCATTTACCCCAAGCGCATGGTAAACCAGGCCACTTTCTGGGCGCACCATCTGAACACCTTGCAAGGTATAGCGGGGTTCAGCGTCCTCCGGCGCAATAAAACGGACACTGATGGAATCTTTTAGCGTTTTAAAAAACCAGCGACGAACACCAGCCATGCTATCCAAAGCCGTACTATCGGGTGTTGGAGTACAAACAGGAATCATCGTATTGGAAGCCATATGCTCAAACAAGCGTATCTCTGTAAAGGCATAAGCCTCGCCCGAACTGGAAAAACTTTGTAATTCAAAACCAGCATTGGAATCAAGGGTTATCGCATCTATACCACTAAAACCCCAAGGGCAGTCATTTTTAGGTAGTGAGTTTCGGCATCCTTCCCAAGTACCAATTTTGATTACTTTAATATTACCCGGCATATTGGTATTGGCTAGGCTATGTGGAAAAAAGAACCCTCGCTCTACGTTTAAGTCGGGGGCTAATTGAGCTAAATTCATGCGCAGGGTATGGCTTAAAGTCCCGCCTTGCACATGCGAGCCGCCCATATGAACAATGTTCACCTTCCCTTTTTTCTCAAAAATAACTTGATCTAGTTTTGTAAAGAAGCCTTGCAAAGCATTAGAGTCGCCATAATATTGGAGGTGACTTTTACTGGTATCTAAAAAAGAATATTCCCAGGCCAAATCGTGCATTTCCTTCTGTCCAAAAACTAGAAGCGTTTGTAAAATGAAGACTAGACTAGTTATTGTTCTCATGAAGTGTTTCTTGTTTTGAAGCGGTATCGATTGCTTGCGCTGCCCGCTTGGCTTGCTTTGCTTTGATTGCTAAAATGCTATCCGCTTTGGCTTTTTCTTGGGAGGCAGCTAGTGCCGCTTCTTCCTTTTTATGACCGATATATTCGGCTTGCAAATGATCTAATGCTGCGGCTAGTTTATAGCCTACGAACTTAGCTCCGGCAGGCGAAAAATGACAATAATCTTTTACGGCTAAAGCTGGTTCTTCTTCCTCTACCCAGCGAACCATGGCGCCTTCTCCGCCCATAACATCGTGCAAATCCCAATAAGCTGCACCTTTGGCAAGCATTTCATTTCGCAGGGCCGACTTTAAGACTTTAATGATGGGATAGCTGCGCATCTTCAGTCCATTTTTAACAGCCATATCCGAAGGACCGATATAAAGTATCGAGGCCGAAGGATGCAAACTTTTGATATGCGCCACCTGTGCCGCCGCTGCTTTGGCGAAACGCTCGGCATCGGCCGTATCTTTGAGATAAGGCACGGCATTACCACCATACTGCAGAATAACTAATTCATAATTTTCACGCACTAAGGTGGTTTGGAATTGTGCTCGATCTAATTTTCTAAAAATCATTCCCGAAGCGCCGCGCATAGCAACATTATCAATCCAAACTCCACTAGCACTTTCAAAGGATAGTCCGTAAATACGTGGACTCTCCTTGGCTTTTAACACCAAGGAAAATTCGTCGGACTTTGGTACATTAATACTTGTAATATCTTCGAATTCAGCCGGAAAGGAATGAGAGGCAAAAAGGGTGTCTGCCGCGAAAACATCTACCAACAGTGGCGCTAATGTGGACAGACTCATTTTCACTTTACTAAAGTCACGCGCCATTTGATAGCCCCAATTTCTCTTTTTAAAAGTTACGCCACCTTCAAAGCCTTCGCCATTGCTGGCAGGCAAGAGTGTTGTAAAAGAGCCTAAATGTCCATAACGAGTATCTTTAATATTGGTATCGCGCCTGCCAAAAGCAGTTTTACGCGCTAAGCCGTAAGAATTTATAAATTCTAAGGAAGCCGGCATTACCAATGGCTCTAATGCCACGTAGCCAAAGCCTCTGCCACCGAAGCGTTTTTGCAAAACATCACGGAATTGCATGGTAATACGATCACCTTCAATTTGCGAATCGCCGTAATGAATAATGCGCACGGACCCTCTTTTACCCGCTGCTAAAGATTCGAGGGCATCAAAAAAGTGTCCTAAGGCATCAAGGCTTGCAACCTGAATTAGCGTATCCAAAACTGGTTTTTCAAAAGCAACCATTGCGAGGCTGTCGGCCAAATTATTAGAGGCTAAGGAATCAGATGAACTAGCTTTTAAAGCTTTAGCTCTTTTGGGGTTTTCAGACCATAACGGTCCAAGCAAGTCTTCGGGGGAATAGTAGCCTAGCTCAAAGTGACCAAGAAGCCACTTATCCTTAGGCATAAGTATGCTTAAGGCTAGCATTAGCCCGAAAAGAGCCACAAGAAATACTAAAAATTGCCTTGGTTTATTCATACCCTACAAGCTGCTGGGGTAATTTTCTGGACTATAATCTCTAATGGATGCCGTGTAAATTTTAAGGATTTCTCCGGGCTTAATCACGCCATCCACTTTATTCCAAGCTTGAATGTTATCCGTACTTACTCCTGGGAATTGTCTGGCAATACTCCAAAGTGTATCACCAGATTTCACCTTGTAACTTATAGAATTCTCGGTGGCATTGGTAATATTTACCGGTATCTCTTCCTGAGGCACTTCTTCCTTTTCCTTGGGAATTTCAGCTGGGGCAGAAGCCACTTCTTGCATCGCTTTCGCCTTTTTTGAAGGAACCCAAATAATAAGTTTTTGACCGGGATAAATATTATCGTTTTTAAGTTGATTCCACTTGCGCAGATCACTTAAACCTACTCCCATCTTACTGCTAATTTGCCCTAGAAAATCGCCACTCCGCACCGTGTAATCAATCGCATCATGCGTTTCTGGGTCGGGCTGAAAAGACAAAAGCTGCTTTTTACGTTTTTCATAATCCTCTTGTAGCTTTTGCTGGTAATCCGCGTAGGACGTAGTTAATGCCAACCAAGTTTCGCTACTGGGCTTCCAAGCAAAACCGTGAAGCCCTGCTCCTTTGGGGAAAATATCTTTTGTGAAATGTGGGTTTTTTGCTTTAATCTCATCCTCTGACTTGCCAAGCTCTTGCGCTAGATCGGAGAGTAAAATTGCTCCGCTTAGATTGATTACACTTTTGGGAGCCTTGCTAGGCTTCCATGAAAAACCGCGAAAACTGGCAGCGGCCATTTTCCCTTTCACGGGATCAAAACGTTCGTCTAAATTTTGATTAATGTCTAAACCCATGCGCACCGCTTCAACCCGAGTAAGGGCAGCGATTTCGGGAGAACCCCAACCTGCTGCTGCAAAGTGATAGGGCGTGGACATAAGCTCCCATGAATTATCAGAAACAAAGCTTTTACTTAGTAAGCCATCTTGTGCTTGCGCAGATGCTGTACGAAGTAGGCAAGCCGTTAATAAGAAGATAAAAAGGGTTGAAATACGCATATGCCCAAATATAAGGTTTGGAAGCTCCAAATTTATTCCGCGCTAGAATAGGAACATCAAAGTTTTCCTCATTTTTTTGTGAACAACTCCAATGGTTTATACGGCGATTCTTAAAGTGAAAAAAACAACACGGTCATCATAATCTCTTATGATGACCCGTGTTATTCTTGTCTAGAATTAGGGAAACGCTGACTCTTACAAAGCTAGCACCTTAGGGTCACTATCCATAGCACCCTAATAAAACATGAAGGCTGCATAGCGGCAGTCAAAATCTTTTTCTTTTCTTAATACACTATTACCACATAGATTTACACCTTTACCTTCCGTTAAATAGCCAAAATAGCTTTTAGAAGAATTAACAGGCTTATGTGGCTAAAGTATAGATTTATAAGCATTTAGATGCGCACTATTCTTACCATTTTAACAGAATAATAGCACCCCTAAACTATGAAGCAATCGCAAGAAATTCCCGCTAACATCCGTCGAATCAGAACAGAACGTGGTATAAGCTAAGCAGAAGTCGGGTACTTCACCTTTAAGCCTCCATCGCTTTATAGAAATTTGCCATTATTTTAAAATTAACCATTGCGACCTTTTAAATCAAACCATCAACCATGAAGAGGTTGCGGTTATTAAAGCCAATATGCGGTATTATCAAGAAGCAATGTTTGAATTAAAAAAAATGAAGAGCAGCTTTGGTCGACCATTCACAATCTGCTCAAGATAATTAATCCAAAAGATAATGATCAGGTTTTCAAGGTGGTGTATTCGAAAAAGCAAAGGCAATCTTACTTAAAACCTGATTTCAACTAAGATGCCTCCTTTGACGCATCTTCCGAAAGGTACATCATTAAGGGAAAGAAGATCGTAAACAGTAAAACGCCCCACATTCTTTCAAACATAGATTCGGTTAAAAGGCAGAGAATTAAAAAGAGTAGATTCATCACATTGAGGTAATCTCCTTTTTTCCAAAAAGTAAAAAGGTAATAAAAGAGGGTCAGCATTAGTAGGGTGAAACCGAGTATACCTATAGCAATAAAGGTTTCTAAATATTGGTTATGGGCATTATAGCGTTTCTCAAATCCTTGCCAAAACTGTTTGGCACGATAGGTTTCTAATAAGGCATCACGGTTGTCGCCAAAACCCGTTCCTATCCAAAAATTATCGGCAATTAATTCTGTGGCACATTCCCATTCCGCCAAGCGATAGGTGGCGCTATTAAAATCATCGCCCGAAATGTTATAGCTGAAATCTGGTAGTTGTAAATAGCGGTCGCGCAAGCTTTCCCCGCCAAAAGACAGAAAGGCCACCAAAGCCACTACTGGCAAAATGGGTAATAATAGGAGTTTATAGCTGCGACTTTTAAAAGCCCAATATACTAGAGCTAAAGGCAGGAGAATTAAAACTGCCAAAAGGTTAATACGCGCCTGCAAGAGCAGCATCATAAGAAATAGGAAGGTGGCAAGTAACAGATACAAAAAGCGTGATTTCACCTTCTTAAAGAAGAAATACAAAGCAACAAAAAGTCCTATTCCTAAAAAGCTAGCAAAGTAACCGGGGTGCATTATTGGTTCCGCGAGATGGGTATATAAAAACAGGTATTGCTTAGAGGCCCCATCTTGCGCAAGCTTATACAAATGACCCTGCTCGAAACTACGCGCAGCAGCATAAATAAGGGCAATTAATGAAGCTAATATTGTGCCTAGCAAAAATGCTTTGAGGGCTCTTTCTTTAAAATTTGCAGGGTAAAAACCGGCGCTTAGTCCTAGCAGAAGAGGTCCTAGCAAAAAAGATGACTTGGTTTCTAGCATGGGAAGTGCAGCATCGAGATTATCGGACCACAAAAGTGAGAGCCAAGAAAAAAGGTAAAAAAGGCTGGGCAGAATAAAAATGGGGGAAGCAACTGTTCTTAACCAATCGGCCTTTTTTGCAAAGGCAATAGTAAAGAGAAATAAAAGCAACATTAAGATATTGGTCAGCAATTCCTGCCCAAGTGATAAGGACATTAAAAGCAATAGCATTAAGCTTCCAAAATGCTTAGTAGACAATTTTGCTTTATAAATGCGGTTTATAAATCCCAAGTTTCTTCTGTCTCTTTTTAATTATAAAAGGCAGCTGCGACAAGCCTATTGCCGCCAAAGATAGGCCGATAAAAAGAAATTTGGCTCTTAAGTAATCATTAAGAAAATAACAGCTCACAATAAACACAATATTAATGGCCATGAGAAGCAGGCTTGCTTGGGCATGACTAAGACCAATATCTAAAAGGGTATGATGAATATGATTGCGATCGGCGGCGAAGGGGGATTTACGCAGAATAAATACCCGCAGAAACACCACCCTTAATGTGTCCATCAGCGGAATTATGAGCACCGAAAAACTAAAGACCATGGCGTCGATTTTCAAGAGAACTACCTGCTCTGCCCGCTCATTAACCTGCAAAAAGTAAATAGTGAGAATTGCGGTAAGAAAACCTAAAATCATCGAACCAGAATCCCCCATAAAGATCTTTGCTTTGACCAAATTATAGGGCAAAAAGGCTAATTGAGATCCGGCTATAGCAAGGGCAAGGATTAAAAACAAATCTTCTTGAAAGAAGGAAAACCAGAGTGCATAGGTGCAGCTAACGATAATCCCGATACCCGAACTCAAACCATTTATGCCATCAATAAAGTTAAAGGAGTTAATAATGCCTAAGAAGAAAATCAAACTAAGTAATACACTTACAACATAGGGCAACTCGTTAATACCAAAAAGACCATAAAAACTTTCTAAACGTACATTCCCTTGTAATACTACGATAGCAACTGCCAATAGCTGACCAAGCATTTTCTTATAAGGCACTAAGGGATATAAGTCGTCTTTCACGCCAGTGATAAACAAAATAAAAAGCGCAACTAAAACCGAGTTTAGGGCAGGATTAGCAAGGTGAGCGGTACTAAAAACAAAGGAGATTATCATGCCGCCGAATATAGCCATGCCTCCTAATGGAGAGATCCTTGCCGCGTGTTTCTTGCGATCGTCGGGCAGATCGTACAAGCGTTTCACCAAACTTAAACGAATTATGGCGGGTATCGACAAGTAGGTAATTGCGAAAGCTAAAACCAAGGCTATTAAAGGGGCGAATGTTTCTAGGATATTAGCCATAATGGTAACAAAGGAAACTAATTTTTCATCATTAAGAGTAAGCTATTTTTTCAGGCATCTTGGGCGCCGAGGCGCAACTGATACAGCTCGAAATCGAATTCAGAAAATACTCCGAAAGCACTAAGCTCATCGACAACAACATGGCTCATTCTGCCAGCATTTACTTTGGTCTGCTTTTTAAAACTACTTAAGGTAGAAGCCATTATTCCCCCCGCCGCACGATATAAAGCTTCTCTTTCCAAGCGGGTAAATTTTTCCTGATCTAAAATGGCACTCAAACTATGTCCATTATGGCGATAGTAAGCCTTATTATCGGGCCTTACAGTTAAAACCGAATCAGACTTAAACAGATGTAAAGTGTTTACCGCATCATCGATAATAGACGCTTCTGTAAAAGGATAATCGAGAGTGAGGGTAAGTACATTTTCAAATTGCAAACCTTGCTCTTGCGCATCATTAACCGCCAAAGCAACAGTTGCGCCTAAGGTTTGGTTGGGTCCCGCCAATTGCGCGGAACGTTCTAAAACTTTAACGCGCGCATCGCTCGAAAAAGCCTTCTGAGCGAAAGCGATAAGATCGGTATCTTCACTAATTATATATACCATTTTAGTAGTATTGGCCTTAAGAGCTTCTGCCACTCTCTGCTCTAAAACAGTAGCTTGATTACCCATTTTTAGTAAAGGCCAAGACTGTTTTTTAATGCGCGTATTACGGGCCGGAATTACCACTAAGGTAGAATCGGCCATTTCCTCTTTATTGAGAAAAGTTTCTTTAATAGCGCGGCGCGTTTCTAAAATTCGTTCTTCGTTGGTAGTTAAATTTTGACCGTGGCGACGATAGTAAAAAAGCGGACTATTAATATTGCTTACCGAAAAATGGGTGATAAACTTGAGCCATAAATCGTAGCCATCTTGGCAAGTGAAACTCTCATTGTATCCGCCAATCTTCTTTAAAAAGCTTAGTCTTATAATGGTGCATGCGCCATGCGCCGGTTGATCGTAGAGGGAAACTTCTTTTTCAAAATTATGTCGACGCTCTTCGCCGGTAATATTCCCTGTGGCATCTACATAATAATAATCTGGGAAAACCAAACCCAGCTCCTTATTGGCTTCTAAAAGCGCGGTCATTTTCTCAAGTGCTTCGGGTACTAAATAATCGTCGGCATCCAAGCGCATCAAATACTTCCCTTTAGCCACACGCATGGCTACATTATTGGTGATATTTAAACCTTTATTCTGTTGATAGATAATGGTTACACCTTCTAAAGGGCGGTACTGCTCAATAATTTCTTTGCTATTATCGGTCGAGCCATCGTCGATAATTATCAGCTCGAAGTCTTCTAAAGTTTGATTTAAAACACTGGCTACACTCTGCTCGATAAAAGAGCCGTAGTTATAATTAGTGATGTAAACCGATACTAAGGGACTGTCTTTTCTCATGTCCTTTCTTTTAATACTTTGGCAGGAATACCGCCTATTACTTTATAATCTTCGGCTGATTTGGTAACCACCGCATTACTGCCAACCACCACGCCTTGACCTAATTCCACACCCGGTAAAATCACCACATGCGTTCCTAGCCAACAATCTTTTCCGAGCTTTATGGGCGCGTGATCATACCCCTGATTTTGAACATTTTGGGAACGATCCTTAAAACCATGCATGCTCGTTTGTAAATAAACAAAGCCCGAAATAAGACTTTTTGCTCCCACGCGAATAGAATCGCCGCCATTAAAAACCGTGTATAATCCCACGCGCACGCCCTCCTCTAAATGCAGCTCTGCAGTATTAGTAGTTAAGAGGCGAACTCCTCGATCAATACGCACATTAGAGCCAATCTCAATTTTAGAGTTTTGATGCACCCTAATTTCCACATTACGGCGCAACTCTACCTTTTCGCCAATTTTTAAAGTCGCCCCGCGATCAATCATTATTTTAGGAATAGAATCGCAAAGGAAGTCCCTACCGAATTGAACATTTCTACCCGAGTAGAAAAGTCGCGTTAAAGCTGCATAAAAGCGTGGGCGAAAAGTGCGGATATAATACTGAGTGAGTCTCATTCAAACATATCAAAGCTAAGTTTTTGGTGCGCCTCCAGGGCTACCAAAGCCTTTTTGCCAATTAATTTATCATAATCGCGCGCGTCTATACCATGATTAGGACGCAATACCGTTAAATTTTCGTCGCTTAAAATTTCACCTGCTTGTATCGCTTGCGCGGGATAAACTGCACGGCGAAAAGAAAGCTCATGACCATTATCAAGTTCAATTTGCGTTGGCACCTTTTGCGCCGAACCCTGTAAACTTTTAATGAGAGCAATTTCTTTAATCAAGGCTTTCACTTCATCGGGAGTTAAGGAAACTTTGTGATCGCGAAAAACTTTGCCCTCGCGCGTATCGGTGAAATGAAATTCCAAAACTTCAGCGCCCATTGCTACGGCGTAATTTAAAGCGGCCGAACCTTCGGTATGATCGGAATAGCCGATGGTTAAACCGGTTAATGTGCGGTAGCGCTGCATCACATTTAAATGCGCATCACCTGCATTAATAGGATACATACTTGTGCACTGCAAAACCGCCAGCATTTCTGGATTCTTGTAAACTGGATTAACGCCCTGAATAAAGTTTACCGCGTCTATTACTTCCGCTTCCGTTGATAAACCAGTGGAGATAATTAGTGGTTTCCCCAGATGTGCAGTTTCCCGCAAAACCGGATAAGCTGTTAAGTCGCCGCTACCAATTTTATAAACAGGAATGTAGGGGTCAATCCAAGCCATCGCGCTTAAATCCCACACCGATGAGGTATAGCGTAAACCCGCATCCGTCACCATTTTAGCGAGTTCTAAATGCTGCTCTTTCGCTAGTTCGAACTTTTTAAAATGCGCATTACGCTGCGGACTTTCCAAGCGAGAAACAAGGGAGTCGCCCGTATATATTTGGAATTTAACCATGTCTACATCACAGTCGATAGCGAGCTGTGTAAGACGTTTAGCATATTCAAAATCGCCTTCGTGGTTACCGCCAATTTCAGCAATTAATAAAGGGCCGTGCTTACCTTGTAGTGGATTGCTCATAGTTTTGATATAAGTGCAATAATTCTTTTAGTCCTAATTTCGTGTGAGGCAGATTAGCCTGCTGCATCATCCATTCTGTACGTTTAAAATCTTCGGCCGTATCCAGTGCCAACTGCAAACCCGCAGCTTCAGGAAACTCCGTATTCATCTGAAAATAATACGATCCCGAGTTTAGCCTTTCATATACTAAAGGCATTACGTGCTCCGTGTAATAGGCATCAGCCAAAATTTCCGGTAGTAAATTCTCAAAATAGGTGGTGCGCACTATTTCCACGCTCATCCCTTTAGGGTAAGAACGGTCTTTAACATTGGAGATAAAATCGAAATTCCCACTATTAGAAAGTGCGAGCATTTGCTGGAGCAAGTGGCTATCCAAGAAGATATTATCGCCATTCATTCGGCAGAGGTAATCGCAATTTAATTGCAAGCCCGCTTGGTAAAAACGCTCCGCAACCTTGTCTAATGAACCACGATAAACTGCGATTCCTTGCTGTGCGACAAAATCGGCCAATGGATCATCACTACTTTCGCTACTTGTGGCCAAAATAATTTGCTCCGCTGGCACTACCTGTAAGAGTTTTTCAAGGATGTATAAGATAGACTCCTTCCCTTCTATTTGGCGTAAAGCCTTACCGGGTAAACGCGAAGAAGACATGCGTGCTAAGAGTACTATGCCGGTTTTATTTTCGATCGCCAATCTTTTTTGCAGGCGTTCCGGCCCAAATTTCATTAGGACCGATATCCTTGTTTACTAGTGAATTAGCTGCTACCACGGCCCCATCTGCAATAGCGACCCCTTTTAAAATGGTAACATTACTGGCCAGCCAAACATCGTTTCCAATAGTAATTGCTTCACTAGAATTCGCTTGCTGATTTATCCGTTCGCCCACCTTAATAGAATGATCACTATCCACCAAATAGACAAAAGGGGCAATAAGGCAATCGTCGCCAATACTAATAGTGCTGGAAGCAAAAATAAATGTGTGATAGCCAATTGTGGTGCGCTTTCCAATTTTAATCTGTGCCTTGTCATTACAAGCACAAATACGTGCACCCTCCTTAATTACCGCCGCTTCATCGACCGAAATATTGGCCGGAAAGCGCATAAACTCTACCCGCTTATCGATCCAAACACCCTTACCAAGATGCCCCAATTTTGCGCCTAATCTAAAAGCGCGCCATCGGTTTAAAAAAGTGAATTTAAGATGCTTTCGCAGTTGGCTCATACTAATTATTGGCTAAATCGCTTGGTTTTGTTCGCTTTCGCAGATGCTAAATAAGATGAATTCTACCTAAAATAGTGGGCAAAAGTAAGCTATCTCTCATGCACTACCTTATTCTTACTTTTGAAGCTAATTTTAAGATGTGTTAAACAAAGATAAGATTAAGCGTTTTACCGCCGAGAATGCCCTTTTGGAGCAATTCATGTTTCACTTTTATCGCCTTCGTAATGCTAAGGCATTTCAACAAGAGGTTGAGCTAAGGCGAGATCTTAGCATTTTTGACTATCAGCGTTTAAGCAAAGATTTACCCTACGCCCCTAGCGAAAGAGTGATTGATAATAATTTATACGGTTACGCCCGCTATCTAAAGGAGTTCGCAGGCATTACGCAAGATTTGAAGGCCTATATGGAGCACGGATTATTCTTGGGCCGAATCGTTCACCAAGATCAATATCACTGGCATTTCCCGCGCATCATTACCATGAGTGAAGGCAGAAGAGCCATCTTAAAAGATAAAATTCCGCAAAAGGAAAGCATCGCCGTTGGCCCTTATATTCATTATGCCCCTAGTCTTTACAGAGATGCGCAAATGAAAAGCTTGAAGGAAAAACTTGGGAAAGTACTTTTAGTTTATCCATTCCACAGCATGAAAAATGTGAAGTCGAGCTTTAACTATTACGACTTAATTGAGGAGATCAAACGGGTCGGAAAAAACTACGACTCGGTTTTAATTTCGCTGTACTATTTGGATGCTTTAGATAAAGATAAGCAGGAGGCCTATGCAAGCGAAGGGTTTCACTTGGTAAGTGCTGGCCATAAATTCGACCCTAATTTCGTAGCGCGTCAAAGGGCACATATCGAATTGGCCGATTTAACCATGAGCAACGGTATGGGCACACAAACAGGCTTTTGTATTTACCTCAATAAACCCCACTACATTTTTCAGCAAGACATCAATCAACAAGCCATTAGTAAGCAGGAAAATCAGCGCTTTAATGCCAATTCTGCGGGAAGCGATAAAGAATTAGTGGCGTACCAACGCAGCTACTTTTCGCAATTGTTTAGCGAGTTACGATCTGATATTAGTGAACACCAACGTGCTGAAACCGCCAAATTCTGGGGCTTTGAGTCCATTAAAACCAAGGATGAATTACGCGCTATTTGGCCGGAATAGCATTGTTTTTCGCTTTCTGGAAAAAGTATAGCGCACTAACAGCCAGCAAAGCCTCCACACTCAATTTGGCCCATGCCGCCCCCAGTAACCCCGCGTAATCAATTAAAAACCAATTCAATAAAACAGAACCTAGCCCACCAAACAATACCACCCATAAGTTATAGGAGTCGGCTTTTAAAACCATTAAGCCCTGTTTCATGGCAAAGTGACTAAGCGCAGTGAGGATAAAAACGGGGGCCATTAGCTGTAAGATGGGCGCCACGGAGAGGTAATCGGCTCCAAAAACCAGATTCACAAAAAAGCGCGGCCAAATCATTAAAACCGCTGATGCAAAACCCGTAATTACCAAAGTTAGCAGCGCAAATTTGCGACGCTCCTGATAGAATCGCGCTAGATCTTCTTTGGCCAATTTAGCCAAGTATGGAAAAAGAGCCCCGCCAATTGGGGTAAAAAGAAAGCTCTGCCCCACTATTATCAACTTCATGGCTGCGGAAAATAGTCCCAACTCTTTTTCGGGTAAAAGAAAAGCCAGAAAAATGATGATTCCAAAGGTATAAACCCGTGTAAAAAAGTGGGAGAGGAAAATATAAAAACCGGAACGTAAATAGGCCTTCACCAAGCGACTAGCCACCTTATGCCAGCGTAAAAGTGGGTAATGTTTATGAGCGTAAACCAGCGTTACCACAGAAGCCGAAATTTGCGCAAAGGAGTTAATGCCGCATACTAGGTAAAAATCCTCTCGCTCATGCAGAAGGGCAAAAATTAAAATCGCCGCAATAAGCTTGATACCAAAATTGGCTCCTGCCACTACGCCCAGTTTTTGCCGACCCTGAAATAAAAAATCGGGATACAAACCCCAACCAATCACGAAAGGAAAGGCAAAGAGCATAATCTTCCACTCGCTGCTGTACTCGGGAACAACAAAAAGTAGGAGCACAAAAAGTGCAGAGCTTAAAATTAACAAGAGCAGCTTGGCCTGCATTACGGTAGAATAAACCACTGAAATTCGACGAAAATCGTCTTTCAATTCGGCGATTTTCCGCGTAGCCGTAAATGTGAAACCATAGGTAACTATGGCAGAGAAGAAAAGTACCGTAACGGTGGCAAACTCAATACGGCCATAATTTTCGGGACCAACAATGCGGGTGATGTAAGGAAGAGTAACCAAGGGCAACAAATAATTGGCCGCCTGTGATATGCCTAAAAAACCGATATTCTTACCTAGCTGTCGGTTCATTAACTACTTTTTCTAATGCCGAGATAAAAGATCTTCACCAACCAAGGCGGCGATAATCGCACAATTGCTTTAGTTGTAAAGTGAAAAATATAATGCCAAGGTTTTAACAAGCCCATGCGGTAAAGCTCATTAATTTCCCGCAGCTCATTTTTAAAATACTTCAATCCCCGCCTACGTTTGGTGAAAAAAGCTTCCCCCGTACGCGCCTTTACTAATACCTCTTGAATATTGGCCGTTTTATAACCATTCATAATAAAGCGTGCCCACAATTCGTAATCGTCGCCCACCGCACCGTAGTCTTTATAGGCCCCTAGCTTTTCTAAAGCCGACTTGCGGTACATTACGGTCATGTGATTAAAGGGACAACGCCAGCGGGCGTAAGCTTTCACTTCTGTATCCGTTTCAGGCAAACGACGAATGCCCTTGGCTTGCGCCATGTCCTCATCATATTCTTGAATCCAAGAACCAATAATGCTTAATTCGGAATCAGAATTAAGGAGGGATATTTGTTTTTCGAAGCGATGGCTTAAGCAAATATCATCGGCATCCATGCGGGCTAACCATTCGTGCTTCGCTTGGGCAATTCCTGCATTTAACGCTCCCGAAAGCCCTTGATTCTTCTCTAAAACACACCAATTTAAAGAAGGCAATTTTGCCTCCCAATATTTAGCCACTTCCTTTAATTGGGCATCAACAGGACCGTCTTGTACTAGTACTATCTCATCTGCCGGAAGGCTTTGTATGGCTAAACTTTCGAGGGCATCATGCAAATGCTCGGGATGGTCGCCCTGGTAGAAAGGCATTATTACGCTAAAGGCCAAGTTACTTTTCACTTAGGTAGATGCTATCGCTGTATTAATTTGGTTTTCAAGCTTTAGGTTCTGCTCGATTCTTGCTTAAGGCCTTATCGGGTATGGCAATCATAATAAAGAAGATCGAATAGAAGAAACTAAAAAACACCACCCCCGCTTGACGCTGAAGCATGCTCTCCGTAAAAAAGCTTAGGGCGCAAATTAGCAGAAAAAAGCCGGCTTCGGTTTTATAGGGGTGGCGGGCAATTTTAAAGAGAGGGTAAATGAATAAGGCCAATAAAATTAAAAAGGCGAAGACACCATTGGCCGCAAAAGTTTGCAGGTAAGAATTATGGTAATTGTAGCGCATCTCATAGAGTTGATAGGTTTGATGACCATCCCAAAAAATTGCATCTACCTCCTCTAGTTTCCGGTTTAAAGCGATGTCTTCCGCACCCGTACCTGCTCCAAACCAGAAGTTTTCTGCAATCACATCTAGACCTGAGCGCCACAAAAACTTACGCGGATTGGTCTGCTTATTTTCAATCATTCTCTCGTAAGAACGCAGCTCGTTATAGGTATCAACTAAACGACTTCTACTGCCAGGAAAAAGCATTAATAAGCCAAAAAAGGCTAGAGAAAATGCGAACAAACTGGCTCTTGCCTTCCAAGGGCCCATACGCTTGCGCAGATAGGCGTAAAGAATGAGTACATTAATAATAACAAAAACTAAATATTGCATGCGTACGGAAAGAAGAACGATGCCGGCAAATAAGATAAGTAAGGCTACAATATTTAGCGCACGGGATTTATAAACCGCTTGATTTTGAACGAGGCGATGTAAAATTATCGCATAGGAAAAGCTTAAGTACAAACCGACATAATGCGGAGGAACTAAAACAAGACTCAGTAATTCGGCGAAATAAAACACTTCCCCCTGAGCGCCATTGTAGTAACGGTATATGGCAAATAAGAAGGACGCCACTAACATTAAAACATTAGAGCTAGCAAATACCTTAAATAGCAGATTGAGACTTTGTTTGCGCAGTCCTACAGTGGTTGAGAGCAGTAAAGGCCAAACGATAAATGGCACTTTAAGTAGTAATTCTTCAGCTGCTTCAGTAGGACGAGAGGAAAAAAAAGCGCCCACGCCCAATAAAATGTAAAGGCTAAAGAAGAGGGCAACGTATTTATTGGCAGACAAAAGAGTAAGCTTGGCTTTAAAATCGGCTGAAATCAGCCAGAACAAGCCAGCTAGCATCATCCCTAAACTTATGGGCAACCACTTTAATTGCCAAGGCATTAAAACGGTAAAGTAAAGAAGGCTAGCATAAAAGAGAAATTGCACGCCAGATGTACCCGCAAATTTCAATTTCATTTTTCAGGGCTCAAAATTTCTTGATAAGCCTGCTTATCTTTCAAATAAAACAGGGCTTTTTTAATATCCATGTCATGATTCAAAGCATTCTCTAAACGGCCACTTTCGAAATAATAACGCGATACGATTTCCTCCTGCAAAAGCTCTTTTACAATTTCCTTATCGTGATCAAGTTCAAGGGACTTTCTTTTTTCGTAGGCAATTTTGAGATCTGTTAATTCTTGCGCTAACTGCTCGTCAAACTCTTCTTCAGCAGCTACCTTTGTTAAGTTATTAATTACCCTACCCGTGCGGGTGTCAAAGTCAAATTCTCTTGAAGCTAGCCATTTTTTAAAGCTATTAAAAATAGCATCATCTATTCGGAAATCCGCTGCAGCGGCAATTGTTGGATTCTTAAAATAAAAGTCAGTGGCAAAATCAAAAAATTGCAAATCGCGAAATAGAGCGATAATGAGCTCTGTAGCCTCTGGGCTTTCGGTTTGTATATCTGGATCTATACCTCCACCATCGTAAACCACGCGACCATTATTCGTTTTATAAGCATTGCGCAAAGAGTCGGGTACTTTCGTTACGCTGCCATCTTCGGCTCTTTCGGCATAGTCAATCGCTTGAATTAGCCTACCACTAGGCGTATAATACTTTGCAATAGTAACTTTTAACTGCGCCCCGTATGGCAACATGCGCGACTCTTGCACTAAGCCTTTCCCGAAAGATCGTCTGCCGAGAATTAGGGCACGATCATAATCTTGCAAAGTTCCAGCTACAATTTCGGAGGCCGAGGCACTGCCCGAATTGATTAAAACTACTACCGGGATTTCGGTATTAAAAGGGCGATTATTGGTTTTATAAGTTTTTTGCCATTCCTCTAATTTACCTTTGGTTTGCACAACCACCTCCCCTTTAGGGATAAATAAGTTCGTTAGGTTTATCGCCTCTATCAGCAGTCCACCCGGATTGTTCCTAAGGTCTAAAACTAATCCTTTAATTTCTTTCTCCTTAGCAAGGTCTTCCCAAGCTTTGCGTACTTCGCCACTCGCGTTTTGCGTAAAGCTACTCAGTGAAATATAGGCGAAATCATCGCCTAAAAAGCCAGCAAAGGGCACGGAACTGCGGTGAACTTTTGCGCGCTCAATGGTTTTTGCAATTTTCACTCCCCCTCTTTCTATTTCTAGTTCCACTTTAGTTCCTGGCGCTCCTTTTAAAATTTCGGATATTGATTCTATGGAGCGGTCCTCAATTGATTCACCGTCGATGCTCAAAATAATATCACCTACTAAAAGCCCCGCCTTGGCGGCGGCAAAATCTTCAAATATTGAGGTAATAATAACTTGATTTAGATGCTCTCCTACGCTAGCACCCACACCGGCATAGTCACCTGTTTGTTGAATTCTAAAATCTTCCACTGCTTCCTCAGGAATGTAATTGGTGTAGGGATCTAAAGAAGACAACATCGAATTAATGGCCTCTTCAGCCAATTCCCCTGGCTGGGTATCGTCAACATAATATAGACTAACCTCTTTGAAAACGCTGGTAAAAATATCCAGCTGTTTACTTAGCTCGAAATAGTCGGGCGTATAGGAAAAACTTAAAATTAGAGCCGCTCCGATGAGTATGCCGCTAAAAAGCTTGGGTATTCGTTTAAACATCGCTAAAATCTATGGGGCTAAGTTAGGATAAAAACGAAGCTTTTCCCGATAGATTGTTAAGCTCAGCCAAGAGCTTTTTTAAAGTGGCTTCAATTTCTTGAAAGTCATACTCCTGCGAGGTATTATACATCAAAATCAGGTGTAAGGAACTACCCTCAAAATCAGCAAGAAGATGTTTATTTAAACGATAAGCTTCAAGTATACGGCGCTTTATTCTATTGCGATCTACTGCCTTAGCGAAACGGCGCTTAGGCACACTAAAGGCTACTTTATGCGGTAGCGCATCTCCAGTAGGGAGAAACTTTAGGGCAAGAAATTTTTTACGGATAAACTTACCCTCATTAAAAAGTGCCGTAATCGACTGCTTACTTTTTAATCTCTCATTTTTCGCAAAGCTCTGTGGCATAAAAAAAGGCCGTGATAACACGGCCTAAATTAGTGAGATATCTTATTTCTTGTTAGACTCTTTTATATAATCCTCCAAGGCCATTGTCATAGATGGGTATTTAGGATGAGGCGCTTTGATATTAACCGTTAATCCTGCTTCTTCAATGGCTTTATGCGTGGTTGTTCCAAAACCTGCAATTAAAGTTTGCCCTTGTTCAAAATCGGGGAAATTCTCGTACAGAGATTTAATACCAGATGGACTAAAGAATACCAAAATGTCGTATTTAACCTCAGCCAAATTAGACAGGTCGCTACTTACCGTATTGTACAAAACAGCTCTAGTATAGCTTACCTTAGAATCTTCTAAAACTTGGGGGATAGCTGGCTTTAAAGAGTCAGAAGTAGGTAAGAGATACTTCTCCTCCTTGTGTTTCTTAAAAAGCGGCGCAAGATCTCCAAATGTGCTTTTGCCAAAGTAAATTTTACGCTTTCGGTAAACAACATACTTTTGCAAATAGTAAGCAATAGCCTCACTGGTACAAAAGTACTTCATGTCGTTGGGTACAGTAAAGCGCATTTCCTCTGCAATGCGAAAATAATGATCTACCGCATTGCGACTAGTAAGAATTACAGCAGTATGACTTGCCAAATTTACCTTTTGCTTGCGCACTTCAGCAACATCCACACCGGCAACATGTATGAAAGGTATAAAGTCGATTTTCAACTTATACTTCTCTGCCAAATCAAAGTAGGGCGAGTTTTCGGTTTGTGGTTCGGGTTGCGAAACGAGAATTGATTTTACCTTCACGGTTATACTTGTTTTACACCCCTACTAATTATCTCATTTCCAATAACCTAAACTAAGAAAAGCAAATACGAAATAGGGATTATTTCCAACGCGCAAAGGTACAAAATAAAATAAGTACTTGGGATACCTATACGAAAGGTAAATACACTTGTTTTAAAAATCGCCACTAACAAACCTAGCACGAGCACAACAATCAATAGCCACGCAGAAAAGACGGGCCAGGGCCCAAAATAAACAAGTAGTGACAAGAGGGCTGTTGAGAGAGCTACCCAGTTAAAATGGGCTAGAAATATATTTTGAGCGGCAATCAATTCTTCCTGTAAGTTAAAAACCCAACCAATTATACTGGCCAGAAAGCTTTTAACAACCAAAAAAACCGTCGTTAATAAAACCATCCGAAAATATTCAGCCCAACCGAAAAGAAAGAAGGCACTTAAGCTAGTACCTGAAAGGAGTTTAGTAGCAATAATGGCTAAGGGCAAAGCACTTACGGCCGAAATCAACATTAGAGCATCGGTCCTTAAGCTGCGCTTATCTTGGTTAAAACTAAGTGCTAACTCATTACCACCGGCGCTAAATAAGATAATTAGCAATTGCTTAGTCCTTGGCGCATTAACAAAATTAGCTAGCACCAAAAAAGTACTAGCTAATATGCTTATAATTATTACCCAATCGGTACTACGGCCGTTTACCAGAATCTCCATTGGGCAAAGATAAAATCAATCCTTCAGCAACTGGGCACTAAAACCCTGCGAATCACTTAAAATATAAGTTCCCTTAGCCAATGCCGACACATCGAAACGAAAGTGATTCTGCTTCAAGCGTTCGCCTTCCCCTAAATTGAGGACAAGTTTACCGTTTAGGTCCATCACCTTAAAGGGTGCTTCTAAACTGCTATTTGCACTTAAAACAAAGCTATCTTCCACAGGATTTGGATAAATACTAAGAGCAACTATAGCGCGATCACCAATACCAACGCCAGTAGTAGCCTTGTTTAAAACTAAGTTGTTCGAAACAATAACATCACCATTGGTACTTCCTGTATTGTCAGAAAAATTAACTGCAACGTAAATAGTAGTTTGATCTGATGCTTGACCAGCATCCCAGTCAAAAACCCACATATTTCCACCATTAGTTCCATTCCTACCGGCGCTGGTATGGGTAATGTAACTGTTCGTTTTTCTGGTATCCGTTGGGTCAGTAACAATGATATTACCTTCAAATCCCGAGGCACTTTCCACCGAAGCAGAAAAACCTAGTTCATTACTGCCCGTCCCACCATTATCAGCCATAACGGTAACTTGATAAATTGAATCCTCTTTAAATCCAGCGGAAGGAATATTAGTGGTGATACTAACGGTTTGGCTGCTTGCATTAGGGCCATTATGACAACCGGCGCGGGCACAAGTATTATTATTGCCATTAGGTCCTCCACTGCTACCCGCCGGGGCGCCACTAGAGTTAGTGAATGCATCGGTTACGATAAAGGCGCTTAGCCCAAAAATCAGAGTAAATAAAAGGTAGTTCTTCTTCATAAATTTTTTTTATTATTAAAGTTCTAAATGTATGATAATCGATATAATCGTATAACTACATTTGTAAAAAATTGATTAGATGGCAAGTGATTTATTTGAAGCACCCGACTATTACCAAATAGACGATCTTTTACAAGAAGAACATATTTTAGTACGAAACGCAACGCGCGACTGGGTTAAGAAAGAGGTTAGCCCGATAATTGAAGACTACGCTCAGAAGGCAGAGTTCCCAAAACACCTTATCAAAGGCCTCGCTGAAGTGGGCGCTTTTGGACCTTATATTCCTGAAGAATATGGCGGCGCCGGCTTAGACCAGATTAGTTATGGTTTAATGATGCAGGAAATAGAACGTGGCGACTCAGGTGTTCGCTCTACCTGTTCTGTGCAATCCTCTTTGGTGATGTATCCCATCTTTGCCTACGGCAGCGAAGATCAAAGAAAAAAATACCTTCCTAA
Organism: Bacteroidota bacterium; assembly: GCA_003045865.1. Taxonomy (GTDB): domain Bacteria; phylum Bacteroidota; class Bacteroidia; order Flavobacteriales; family Schleiferiaceae; genus Croceimicrobium. The sequence goes on from PZPB01000014.1 coordinate 38,795, forward strand.
ATTAGCCAGTGGAGAATTTTTAGGTGCATTCGGTTTAACCGAACCTAATCACGGCTCAAATCCTAGTGGAATGACAACCCATTACAAGGATATGGGAGACCATTATCTTTTGAACGGTGCTAAAATGTGGATTTCCAATGCCCCTTTCGCTGATATAGCGGTGGTCTGGGCAAAAAATGAGGAAGGCCGCATTCACGGAATTATAGTAGAAAGAGGCATGGAAGGCTTCACTACGCCAGAAACCCATAATAAATGGAGTTTGCGTGCTAGCGCAACAGGCGAGTTGGTTTTCGACAATGTGAAAGTTCCCAAAGAAAATGTACTACCCGGTCGCAGTGGACTGGGCGCCCCTCTTAGCTGCTTAGATTCTGCAAGATACGGTATTGCCTGGGGTGCTTTAGGCGCGGCTATGGATTGTTATGACACAGCACTTCGCTACGCGAAAGAGCGCATTCAATTTGGCAAACCTATTGCTAGTTTCCAGCTGCAACAAAAAAAATTAGCTGAAATGATTACGGAGATCACTAAAGGGCAACTTTTAGTTTGGCGCCTAGGTGTTCTTAAAAACGAAGGGCGCGCTACTACTGCCCAGATTAGTATGGCTAAACGTAATAGCGTAGAAATCGCTTTAAAGATCGCTCGTGAAGCACGTCAAATACTCGGTGGAATGGGCATTACGGGAGACTACTCTATTATGCGACATATGATGAACCTCGAATCGGTGGTTACCTATGAAGGAACGCATGATATTCATCTTTTAATTACTGGAGCTGACATTACAGGTATCCCAGCCTTTCAATAATTCTTTGCGATTTTAAGAATTTAGGCTTGAAGCCAAATTTAGAATCGAATTCATATTCATAATCTAAAAGCCCCACGTATCGCTACGTGGGGCTTTTTTAATTTATGTCATTCAGATTCTATTGATATAGATCTGAGGCATTAATATTTCCAGGTAAATCGATATACCAGTTTTGATTAGCACTTCCGCCACTCTGTGCCCAAGACCCGAAGAAACTGTAAGCAGAAGCAATATCTACCCGCTCTTCTGGGTAACTAAAACCGCCCACGATATTGATAGCCCAAGGTAAATTGTTTGAACTCTTGTAGGTGTTCTCGCTATTCGAATTGGTATTATCGTCAATGGTTCCAAAAAGTGCCAAGTCTGCTAAATCAGTAGGGGCATAGCCCGCTAAATGCACTTCTCTACCTCTTGTTCCATTTATGAAGATAAATGGATTGAACGGTGCTTGCCCTATAGAAGCAATTATCTGTGGGGTATTAAAAGAAATGTTCAAGTCTAAGGTATCATTATCAATTTTAGGGTTAGCACTAACCGTATTAACGAAAGATGCCCCTGTTGTATTAAGCAAAATTGACTTGGCATTATCGTAAACGATTATGGTTGCGTTGGTTTGGCCTTGCTCAGTACCATTCGCGGAAATGTTTACAATGTTTTCTGTAATAACGGCACCACTTACCGCACCAATAGCTGTACTGGGAAGATCTAACTGAATACCAAAACCATTTGCATAATCACCACCGAGACTACGGGTAACAAAACGTCCTACTAAATCAACTACTTCGTTATCGGCATTTAACACATTTTGGTAACGATAATCAACCACTAAATCGTTAAAGTCATAATCACCAAAGGCTGGCCATAAATCTTCGTAAGCTAAAGTTCCGTATGCATTTTCACCAGGGAAGAAGCTATTGGCCGCGCGGCTAGCATCATTTGGATAAGCATCTAATTCATCTGCAACGCCATCATTATCTGCGTCAGCAATAGTAGCAATACCATTTCCTTCTGGGTTACAAGCCGAAGTTTGGATAGTTACATCGCAAGCTGCTTTGGCGCCGTCTTTAAAAATATTGCTAGGGAAGTTTTCGATACCATCTGCATCGCAATATTCTAAATTCTTTTTGATTTCAGAACCCCAGTTTGCATCAGATCTGCCACTTACCTTAATAATAGAAGTACTTCCTTTTCCTTCAATCTTTCCATTAATCCAAATGTCTTTGGTTGAAAGTTGCGCCCCATCATCAAGAATAATTTTACCGCCACCATTAATTAATAAACGATCATCCACTCTAATATAACCTTGGTCATTATCAATGTTGCCGTTTACGTTTAAGTCACCCTCACAAATTAAGGTACAATAGTTATCAAAATCACTATCTCCATTAATCGTTAGATTACCGCTAAAAGTCATGCTTCCGTAGTTATTCACATCACCATTTAAAGAAGTAGAGTTATTAGTTACCACGTTAAAAGTTCCGTAGTTTTTAAGTTTCGCGTTACTGTTTAAATTTAAAGCAGAAAGACTAATAGTACGGTAATTGGTTATATCACCATTGGGACTAAAGGTGTTTGTTATAGTTAAAGAGCCGCCAGGGTATACAATAATTTCGTTATCCTTTTCGCTGTTTAGGTTTAAGTTATTGATTGTTACGTTAGCGTCGCCTGTAATTTCCAAGACCCCTTTATTGATAGTTACATTAGGAATTGAACCACTGCCACATAAGCGTACTATACTTTTATCAGTGACTGTAATACCACCTGAACCATTATAAGAGCCAGTGAAGCAATAAGTTGTCTCACTGCGTGATTCTGAATCCTCGTCAGCAGTCCACCAACCACTATGGGTTCTTGTCACATTACAACCGCTATTACAATCAGGACTAGCTATTTCCATTTTACCCGATTGATTTTTTCCCTTATAAAAAGTATGACTTAAGGAAGTGCCAGAGATTGGAAGAACAGTTAAAAAGCTACTTCCGTCAGGAGCCCACAATAAAATATAAACCTGATTCACCCCAGCTGGCACCGCGGCAGTGAAATTTAAGTTGGCATTCGACGATAGAAATGATTTATATAGGGAACCTTGACCTGCACTTGGAATTGCACCATACACCTCAACTAGGTACTTACCGCTTAAGGGAGCTTGATTTAAATTAAAAGTAAAATTAAGATCCTTGCTTGTTGTAAAATTAAAGTTTGCTGGAATTCGTAGCTCCAAACTTGAACTAGGGCTGGCACTAACTATCACATTATCGGTTATGCTTTCCTTTTCGCAGCTCACAAAAAGTAAGGAGACTAAGGCTACGCTATAAATTTGCTTTACTAACTTCATCATTAAAGATTCTTTTGGTTCTTTAATGATACCAATCTCAAGGCCATTTACTAACCTACTGTTTATTAGTATTTTGCCCTTTAGAAAAAGTAACAGATGTCTCAATTTGGGAAAAAATTATCAGATTGAGATTATTTGAATCGTTCTTTACCTCTTAATAAATCCCAAAAAAGCCAAAAATCACAACTCAAACTATATAATGGATATTGAAATGTAGCAGGTTTGTTCTTTTCAAAAAAGAAATGTCCTACCCACGCAAAACCATAACCAGCCAAAGGAGCAGAGGCCAAATATTTTAATTGCCCAGTGGCGAAAAAAAGTAATATGAAAATGAACACTAAGCCAGTACCAATAAAATGCAACCTTTTTGTCACAAATCCTTGATGCTGTGTTTTATAGAAAGGATAAAATTCTTTTATACTGTTGTAATGTCGCGGTTTCTTCAATAAAGTATATTTTTAAATTTAGCCAGCAATTTACAAGTTTTGTGTGGCCCAATTCCATATTCACAAAGATCTTTGAGTCATTAAACGTTTAAAATGACAAACGCTTCTCCACCTTTAATTCTTCACAACCGCCATAGACCAAGATCCTTAAAATTGAAAAAACCGTTTTTCACTCTTATTAAGGGTAAACTTTTTTGAAAAAGCCGTTTTTTGTCGCCTATGAAGAAGAGCGTGACGCTTTTGAATAAATCGAACCTAGGTTAAGAGATTATTGCCTCCTAATTTTGCTGAGAACAAAAATGGTGAACATGAAAAATCCTAGATCGGAGCAAAATCATTTTTTTGAGTTGGTACAAACGAGACTTGAAAGTGAAGAGCTTATTGTAGATAAAGTAGCTGAGGTTCTTCACCTAAGCCGCGACTCGGCTTATCGCAGAATTAGAGGAATCACCGATTTAAGTGTGCGTGAAATGGTTACTTTGGCGCGCTATTACGGCATTGGTTTAAACAAACTACTGGGGGAGCATGAAAACGCAGTAGTTTTTCATCGCAGACCCTTTATTAAATCCTTAGATGATTTTAAAAACCACTTGATTGGAGAACTCCAAGAATTAGAAAACATTCGCAGTTATTCAGATCACCATGTCTACATCCAAGCCAAAGATATTCCGGTTTTTCACCTTTTCCGCTTTCCAAAGCTTGCTGCTTTCCAACTTTACATATGGCTTAAGTCAGTTTACGACTTCTCCAAAATAGAAGGATTACATTACAATTTAAGTATGGTTCCTCAGGAACTAATAGATATCGCACATGACCAAAGCGAAGCTTACAATAGGCTTAACTGCAGCGAAATCTGGAATGACTCTACCATTCTTAGTCTAATTTACCAAATCGAGTACCACTATGAAGCAGGGCTATTAAGCTCGAAAGAGGAAGCTTTAAACCTTTGTGAAGAAATGCACAAGCTGATGAAGATCATCTATCATCAAGCTTTACAGGCTAAAAAACTAAAAAATATTAATGACAAAGAATTCGGTAGCTCTAATTACAAAATGCATTACCACGAAATCTCGCTTACTGACAATCACATTCTTGCCGAATTTAATCGTAATCAGCGACGCTATTTCATTCCTTTTGCAGGAATAAACACTTTAAAAACTGGAGACCCCATATTCACCAAGAATATTCACGAATACATAAAGGCGCAAACAAAAAAATCCTCTCTTATCAGTGATATTTCTGAAAAAGAGAGGAATAAATTTTTCATCCGGATTAAAAACCGGGTTGATCGCTTAAAAAGTAGAATTGAAAAAACGGACCCCTTTATGTAATTGTAAAAGCTAAAGCAGCAATCGCTACAATGATAAATACAATTCCAACTTTCTGCGCCAAATCTCCATTTTTCGATACTTTTGACATGGCAGTTCTTATTTAGTTAGTGCGATAAAATTAGCAAAAAAAAGTTACCATTAAAAAAAATGGATATTTTTTTTAATGGTAAAGGCCTGATATATAACACCAACTACCTTAAATTATTATAAACAAAGAGAGCTGCAGCTAGAATAAGTGCAATAACCATTACCACCAAGGCTCGTTGTAAATAATCCTTAGTCGTTAACTTAGCCTTATTTGCTATTTGAATTCTACGCGCTCTCTGCTTAATTAACCTCTGTCTTGTTTTTTCGTCCATAACCCTGAAATTTTCCCTGTGAAATCCCAAGGTAATAAATTTTTCCTTTAAGATATAGGATTTAATACAACGCTAAAAATAGTTAAACTATTGGGATCCCTCCCAAAATTGAGTTTATCAAGGGCTTCTGGAATATCTTTCGCTCGAAAATAACTTGTGTGCAATTCATTCACGCCGCTTGCTGACCATTGAATCGTGTACGAATTTTGCTTTTCATTGTGCTCCTTCACGTACTCATACATCTGCTTTAAAGCATCAGTACGGTCGTAGCCAGATGTGTAATGGAATAGAAATGACTGATTATGGCGCGGGTTAACCGTAATAATATCTAACCTAATTCCTTGTCCAGTTTCCCGATAATCAAATATTACCTGCGTACTTCCTAGACTAAGATACGATTCAATCTCCTTCTGCAATTTAGCAATCTCCAAATTACGACGATCTGAGGTCATATTTCTTATTTTTAATGAAGAGCAAAGGTAATCCTTCGCTGATCCTCCTCAAAGAAGCCACCTAGTATTTCGTGCACTTTAGTTTTCTCCTTTCTTCAACAAGAGCTAAATGTCAAATTTAAAACTGATTAAGCTGTTAAAAAAGCTTGGTATAACAGAATTCTACACATTACTAGCAAGGGCTAGTTCACTGGTGAAACGTGGGTTAGAAACACGCGTAAGTTATCCATCTGCAAAGCCAAGTAATTACTATCCAAGTATAAAACCTCCCATTTATCTTTAATACCATTGCCTTTAGGATCAATAAGCTTTATAAACTGAGCTTCCCACGTATAATTAAGTTGCCCCTCATAGCCATAATCATTGTGATTTTCAGGATTAATCAACTTAAAGTACAATTGTCCATCTTTGAATTGATAGTAGTCAGGTACCGCTTCCTTAAGATCCTCAATGTTTAGATTAAAGGATGCGTTTAAATCAACGTAAGCTAATGACTCCCAGGCACCGACATTCAACAAGGAATCGCAGTTTAAGCCGCAACTTCCTTTTTCTTTAGCTGACAAAACCTCAAAAACCTTTTGAATAGCTTTTTCGGAATCGACGGTGCTAGATTGCCCATTTAAAAAACTGGAAGTGAATAGGAGCAATAGAGAGACTGGTTTAAAAAGCTTTAGCATCTAAAATAAACGTTAAATAAAACAATGCAATATATCTTAAAGTGAATTGAACCTGAAATTAAGCCTCAGGCTTCTTACAAAGAGCGAAACTCGCGTTAAAATGAAAAAGGCCGACCATGTAAGTCGACCTTTTCAAATTATAATTTATTGCCGGATTAAGAACCGCAAGCTACACAGTCGTCTGGATTATCTAGACTGCAGCTTAACTGCTCTTCTGGAGTCATGGCTGCCGCTTCCTTCACCGCCTTGGCTAATTCGCTAGCACGAATTTCGCCTACCGCCTCAGCCTCGGTTAATTGAACCTTTGGCGCACTTGGAGCAGCGGCAATTTTAGCCGTTTGCTTGCTTGTTAAAACTGGCTCTACCTCACTTTTAGTTTGCTTTTGCACAGTAAACTTAATAGCGTCAGAAGCTGCTTTAGTTCTCAAATAGTACATACCTGTTTTAAGACCTTTCTCCCAAGCATAAAAATGCATGGAGGTAAGCTTAGCCATGTTCGCACCTTCCACAAATAGGTTGAGCGACTGCGATTGATCAATAAAGTAACCACGTTCGGCGCTCATATCAATAATATCACGCATACTCATTTCCCAAACTGTTTTGTAAAGAGCCTTGATATTATCAGGAATTTGTGGAATGCCTTGAATAGAACCATTGGCGCGAATGATTTCACTTTTCAGTTCTTCATTCCAAAGTCCTAGATTAACTAAGTCTAATAATAGATGCTTATTAACCACCACGAACTCACCACTTAAAACCCTACGAGTATAGATATTTGAAGTATAAGGTTCAAAACACTCGTTATTTCCTAAAATCTGGCTGGTAGAAGCGGTTGGCATTGGCGCAAGTAATAGAGAGTTACGTACCCCGTGCTTTTTAATTTCCTTGCGTAATTCTGACCAATCCCATCTGCCGCTGAGCGTAGACTCTTCTACACCCCAAAGGTTAAACTGAAATTTACCCTGCGAGATAGGAGAACCTTCGTAAGACTGGTAAGCACCATCTACGCTGGCCTCATCTTTACTAGCTACCAAAGAGGCGTAGTAAATAGTTTCAAAAATGTCTTTGTTTAACGCTCTCGCCTCTTCGGACGTAAAAGGCATACGTAATTTAATAAAAGTATCAGCTAAACCTTGTACGCCTAGTCCAACCGGACGGTGACGCATATTGCTATTGCGTGCTTCAGGTACAGGATAGTAATTTCTATCAATGATGCGGTTTAAGTTTTTGGTAACTTTATAGGTCACCTCGTACAGTTTTTTGTGGTCAAAGGTGTCGCCATCTACAAACATGGGTAAGGCTAAAGAAGCCAAGTTACAAACGGCTACTTCATCTTCACTGGTGTACTCGATAATTTCGGTACATAGATTAGAAGAACGAATTGTACCTAGATTTTGTTGGTTACTCTTACTATTGGCCGCATCCTTATACAACATATAAGGAGTACCTGTTTCAATTTGTGATTCAAGGATTTTACCCCAAAGCTCACGTGCCTTAATGGTTTTTCTACCCTTACCTTCGCTTTCGTATTTGTGATAAAGCGTATTAAACTCTTCACTGTGCACATCAAATAAACCGGGGCACTCATTAGGACACATTAAAGTCCAAGTAGAATCGGCCTTCACTCTTTCCATAAACAAATCAGGAATCCACATCGCATAGAACAAATCGCGCGCGCGCATTTCTTCCTTACCGTGATTTTTCTTTAAGTCTAGGAAATCAAAAATATCAGCATGCCAAGGCTCCACATACATGGCAAAAGAACCTTTACGCTTACCACCACCTTGATCTACATAGCGAGCGGTATCGTTAAATACTTTTAGCATTGGTACGATACCATTAGAAGTGCCATTGGTTCCGCGGATGTACGAACCCGTTGCTCGCACATTGTGAATGCTTAGGCCAATACCACCAGCGCTTTGGCTAATGCGGGCACATTGTTTTAAAGAATCGTAAATACC
>PZPB01000098.1 GCA_003045865.1 Bacteroidota bacterium
CCTAAGTTCATAAAAAAAGGCGCCCATTGAGGCGCCTTTCTTGTTTATAGCTAATTCTAGATTGCTTAGTCGTTCAGCTTAAGCACTGCTAAAAAGGCCTGCTGGGGAATTTCTACGTTCCCTACTTGACGCATGCGCTTTTTACCCGCTTTTTGCTTTTCCAAAAGTTTACGCTTACGCGAGATATCACCTCCATAACATTTTGCAGTAACATCTTTACGCAGGGCACTAATGGTTTCACGCGCAATAATTTTCGCACCCACCGCCGCCTGAATGGCTATCATAAATTGCTGACGCGGAATAAGTTCTTTTAATTTCTCACAAATTTTCTTGCCGATATCATAGGCCGAACTACTGTGAATTAAGGCAGATAAGGCATCCACGGGCTCCGCATTTAATAGTACATCTACTTTCACCATGTCGCTTTCGCGATAGCCAGTAGGATGATAATCGAAGGAAGCATAGCCGCGCGAAATTGATTTTAAACGATCGTAAAAGTCAAAAACAATCTCTGCTAAAGGCATATCAAAACTCATTTCTACGCGCTCGGAAGTCAAATAAACCTGATTAGTAAGTTGTCCTCTTTTTTCAATGGCTAAGTTCATTACGGCTCCAACATAATCGGATTTGGTAATAATCTGCGCTTTGATATAAGGTTCTTCCAAGTGATCTAATTTAGTGGGATCAGGAAACTCAGAAGGGTTGTTTACAATTACGCGCTGCTCAGGGTTTTTCTTCATGTAGGCGTAATACGATACGTTAGGAACGGTAGTAATAACAGTCATGTTAAACTCACGCTCTAAACGCTCTTGCACAATTTCCATGTGCAACATTCCTAAGAATCCGCAACGGAAACCAAAACCTAGGGCCACCGATGATTCGGGCTCGAAGGTTAAAGAAGCATCGTTTAGCTGCAGCTTTTCTAAGGAGGCACGCAGTTCTTCAAACTCTTCCGTGTCCACTGGGTAAATTCCCGCAAACACCATAGGTTTAACGTTTTCGAAACCTGCAATCGCTTTTGCTGCGGGCGCTTCTGCCAAAGTGATGGTATCACCCACCTTTACTTCTTTTGCTTCTTTAATACCCGAAATAAGGTAGCCCACATTACCGGTACTAATTTCTTTTAAAGGCATTTGTTTGAGGCCTAAAACCCCAATCTCATCGGCGCCATACTTGTTGCCGGTATTCATAAACATAACCTGCTGCCCTTTTTTAAGGGTGCCGTTTACCACCTTATATAAGGCTTCGATACCGCGATAAGGGTTGTAAACTGAGTCGAAGATTAAGGCTTGTAATGGCGCATCCGGATCACCTTCGGGTGCGGGGATACGTTTTACAATTTCTCTTAAGATATCTTGAATTCCTAAACCCGTCTTAGCGGAAGCGAGAATAATATCGCTGTCTTCGCAACCTAAAAGTTCGATAATCTGATCTTTTACTTCTTCCACGTTGGCACTAGGAAGATCAATTTTATTTAAGACAGGGATAATTTCTAGATCATGCTCTAAGGCAAGATAGAGATTAGAGATAGTTTGCGCTTGAATTCCTTGGGCCGCATCTACGATAAGTAAAGCTCCCTCACAGGCGGCAATAGCACGCGAAACCTCATAAGAGAAATCTACGTGTCCGGGTGTATCAATAAGGTTTAAAGTATAAGATACCCCCTCTTCTACGTACTGCATTTGAATAGCATGACTCTTAATAGTAATACCACGTTCACGTTCCAAATCCATATCGTCAAGCAGCTGATTCTTCTTCTCTCGGTCCGTTATAGTCTGCGTATTTTCTAAAAGTCGATCCGCTAGCGTACTCTTGCCATGATCGATATGTGCGATAATGCAGAAGTTGCGGATATTAGTCATCACCATTGCGAGGAAATTTTTCTCTGTTTAATGTGCGAAATTACGCAAAAGGACTTGAGTTAAAGCTTTATTAACCTGAGGCTCTAAATTTTATTTCTGCATGACTTCCTCAGTCTCCTATTTCCCAACTTTCTACGCCAGCTGCGGTTGAGTTAACGAAAGGGCTAATTCTGCCTCATTCAAATTAGGCGCTCGCTATTTTAAGGAAAGCGAAAAGGCCCTAGCTCTTGCAGTGCGAAAAAGAAACCACTAGGTTCGATCGGCAATCTTACCAAAACAATGATGAAAAAATATTCGCTGGCTTTAGTTTTCCTTTTCGCTTTAAGCGCTCTTAGTAATAAACTGCACGCTAGTCATTTTAGCAGTGGAGATATTCGTTACGAATACATTGGCGACTCCACTGGCATTGCCAACCAATACCGCATTTATTGTCAGATCTTTCAAGACGGTAATAATACCATAGGTCTGCACCCACCAATAGTCAGCCTATGTATACAGTCTTCCTGCGGCATGGATAACTCAATTGTGTTAAGTCCAATTTTGGCCACAGGTGCTAATCTTGCGCCTGGTAATATAGGTGGAGCTTGGAGAATTAATGGCTTCGATTTATGTACTGACACCGCTGCCGTCCTTAATCCCTACTGGGTGCCAAGATATGTGGCCTATAAGTCTGCGGCCAATGTAATACTTCCGCCCTGTGCCGATTATAAAATTTCTCTTACTGGGCCGTGCTGCCGTGATCAAGCTGATAATTTGCTTGGTTATTCTGAGAATTTTTACCTAGATATAACCTTAAACAACACGCTTGGGCCAAATAGTTCCCCCCAAATAATCACACCGGTTGGTAAGTCCTTTTGTGTAGCTCAAGTGGGGCAAGCACCCGTTATATATCCCCAAACCGCAATAGATGAAGACGGTGATTCTTTAGTTTACAGCCTAGTTAATCCTCAGTACTCGGCTAACCCAAGTTGCGGTCCCGGCTTAAACATTCCCCACGATTCAGGTTTTACCGCTACTAATCCTCTGCCTAGCCACACCGGAATGACCCTCGATCAACATAACGGAATACTTTCTTTCAGTCCTACTCAACAAGGTGATTATGCACTAAGCCTTTCTGTAAAAGAGTATCGTTTCGATACCATTTCTCTTCAATGGCTAAACGTAGGAAGTACCATCCGTGAAATTATCGTACCCATAAGAGCGAGCTGCAATCCGCAAGTAACAGGGGGCCCCAAGCTAAAAACCGATCCTGGAATAACCGTATTAAATAATTTGCTAAAAACGGAAATGGATTCTCTTAAAAGTGCTTATGGGCTAAGCATTTTAAAGGGATCGGATAGCCTTGGTAATGGTTCGAGTATGGTTACCAAATTACCTTTTTACTATGGCTATACTTGTTTCGATTCGGTCCTCGATCTGAGTTTCACCTCCAAAATTAATTACAGTCACCTTAAAACAACAGACTTCCGCTTAATTGGTCCTGATGGTGTTCCTCGCCCTATCGTAGGAATTAAAAATTTAAACCAAACTAGTGCCAGCTCTAATGTGCAATTAATGCTACATCAGCCTTTAGATCTTAATGGAAACTATCTTCTGCAAATTAGAAGAGGTAGCGATGCCAATACTCTCCTTAATTCCTGTGGTTTTGCGGTAGAAGAATTTTATGGAGCCCTAGTGGTGGTAGATAGTTGCCCTCAGCCGAGCTATAGCCTTAGTTATGTTAGCGTTGATAATAATGAGAATATCCGTTTAGAGTGGGAAGTAGATAATGACTTTAACGATCCCAATCTTTTGGGCACTTTCAACTCTTGGATTATTCATCGTCGAGATCTTAACGACAATCTTATGAAACCCATTAAGGTCATTCGCGATCCTAGTACTAGAATATTTATCGATTCTTTTCCCGGTAATGGACTCAGCCCTTCTAGCGCAAGCCACGAATATGCTCTGCTCCTGAAGTATAATGGTAAAAGACGCGATATGACACGAAACTGCAAGAGTATTAAATTGAATTCCGCACCCACCGGACCTTGGCAGTCTAAAATCTCCCTCTCTTGGAATCACTATAACTGTTTAGACCCGCTTAGTCGTGTTTACAAAGTTTATCGCGGAATTGTTGATACAATAACAAACAGTATCAGCTGGCAGCAACTAGGCGATATGACTAGCCACAATAATTTAGAGGTGAATCTGAACTCCAGCAACCCGCTTCCCGCAGGAAGTTATGTCTACAAAGTGGTTGCTCAGGATCAAAAGAATAATTCAATGCAAGGTTTATCAGAATCAAATTGGATCTATTTTTATCATAACCCACAGTTGTCAGTTTACCGAAAGAATGGAAAAAATTTACAAATTCCCAATATTATAACCCCCAATGGAGATCAAATAAATGATCGGTTTTATATTGAACTACCTGCCAATGGTTCCTACTTTACTAAAATAAATTTAAGCATCTACAAACGCAATGGAGAGTTGCTTTATGAAAATAAAAACTACCAAAGCATTAATAATAGCGACAGTGGCTGGAACGGAGTAAACTCTTCTGGGGAAGCCTTAAGTAGCGGCGTTTATTACTATACCATTGAAGTACAAACCGCTGACTCTACTGCTAGCGAGCATTACCAAGGCAGCATCACTATTGGGGGATGATTTACATAGATTCAATAGCAAGATTAATTTAAAACCTGAGTTCGACCTTGCGTTATTTGTGAAAAATGGTAAAGCCGACTTAATTAAAAGTCGGCTTTTTTATTTTAAATTAAACCTAAATTTATGAATATTAGAGTCCGCTATTTTTAAGATAAAAGTCATTGAGTTAACGAAGGACCTAAATCAAACATTGAATATATCTACTTCTAATAAACAAGAGGCCTCTTTAAAGTCTTTCCTCTTGAAAAATCAAATATATACATCTAGTTTAGTTCGATAATAAAAAAAATCATGAAGAACTTTACTGCTATTATTACGCTAGTATTTATCCCCCTACTTACCATACCTAAAAACATTTATGCTGACCATTACTCTAGTGGAGAGGTGTTTTATAAATACATCGGTGACTCTACCGGGGTAGCCAACCAGTACCGTGTTTTTGTGCGCTGGTATAGAAACAACCAAGGTATTCCCATTCCTTTAACACCACAGGATATTTGTATTACCTCTTCTTGCGGACCTAATATAACGGCTACTCTGCCGAAAATTTTAGCGACCGGTGCTAATCTTTCACCGGGCGATAATGCTGGTGGTTGGGTCGTTCCCGGATTAGATGAGTGTGCTAATTCATTGGATCCAGAGTTTAAAGACCTTTCGATGCACAAATACGAAGGGAGTGTAATTCTCCCTCCCTGTGCCAATTACAAGATTACCGTAAGCGCCGTCTGTTGTCGTGATAATTCAACCAACTTGGCCGCTGCCCCAAATATGTATATCGAGGTGGATCTCAACAACACTCTGGGTCATAACAGCTCTCCCCAAATTATTGCCCCGGCGGGTAAAGCTTTCTGCTTAACTCAACCAGGACAGAAGCCTTTCGTATTTGCCCAAGGCGCTTTAGAAGTTGATGGCGATTCTCTTGTGTACACTTTTGCGAATCCACAATCGGGCAATACCTGTGGACCAGGAAATAATATTCTCTTAGTGGGAGGATATACCATTAGTAACCCTATCCCGAGCTCTACTGGTATTGTGGTGGACCAAAAATTAGGGACTTTCACCTTTAGTCCTAGTCAGCAAGGATCTTATGTAATGAAGATTGACGTAAAAGAATATCGCTTCGATAGCCTCTCACTGCAATGGTTATACATTGGAAATATGGTGCGTGAAATTCAAATCCCCGTAACCGCTTCCTGTAATCCGCTTGCGCAAGATGGACCTAAAATTGAAATCACTGGCTCTGGAACCAGCTTATACAATTTCCTAAATGCCGAACGAGACTCCTTGAAAACCGCTTATAATCTATCCGTTATCAAAGGAGCGGATAGTTTAGGCACTGGTCCAGCCAAGATAATCCAGATGCCAGTTTATAATGGCTACTCTTGTTTCGACACCGTCGTTTCTCTCGACTTTGACAACAATGTGCGCTGCAGTTCTATAGACCCTACCGACTTTCGTTTGATTGGCCCTGACGGAGTAGCCCGTCCCATTGTAGGATTTAGCGACAACTGTAATTTCTCGAACACTCGTAAAATTGATCTTCAACTTTATGAGCCTCTCGACGTAGATGGAAATTACCTTCTGCAAGTTAGAAGAGGTAATGATGGTAACACCCTAACCAACGAGTGCGGCTACGAACTTACTGAGTTTTACAGCGCCCTCATTGTTGTAAATGGCTGCCCAGCGCCCGAGTATCAGCTAGACGGATTGACGGTAGAAAGAGATTTAGATGTGCGCTTAGATTGGTCTGGAAACAATGACTTAGTGGATGCTAACATTTTAAATACCTTCAATTCTTGGAATATTTACCGGGCCGACTCTGGTGTTAGACCGATGCAATTATTAAAAGTGATTAGCGACCCAAGCGCACGATTCTTTGTTGATTCCTTCGCTCTGAATGGATATTATGTAGATACCTTCATCTACGACTATGCGATATTACTAGTTTATAATGGCAAAGGAAGAGAGATTAGCCGCAGTTGTTCGAACATCAATCTAAGAGTAGATTCTTCTCAATTAAGCGAGACGCAAATTGGACTGTATTGGAACCACTACAATTGTATGGACCAAAGTTTTAGAGCTTATGAGATCTACCGAGGCAAAATGGACAGCAGCACCTTCGCGATTGACTGGAAGCAAGAAGGCAGTTTTACAAGCGACTCTTCAGTAGTACTTAACCGACCTATTGCTGACTCGATTAATCAAGGATCCTACGCCCTAAAGGTTGTGGCCAAAAACCCCAATGGTAATGCAAGAACAGATTCATCTGAATCGAACTGGGTGTATTATGGGCTGGCCTACTACCCACCTATTGTTCCTCCAGAGCCAGAATTTCCGGGAGATGTTTTAATTCCCAATATCATCACCCCCAATGGCGATGGCATTAATGATCGGTTTTTTATTCAGGCTCCCTTAAATGAAACCTCCTACGAACAAATAAGTCTTAGTATTTATAATCGTCATGGCGAGAAGGTGTATGAAAACAGATCTTTCCAAAATAGCAACGACCGAGAAAATGGCTGGAATGGCGTAAATAACGATGGACAAGCCCTTGGTAATGGCGTATATTTTTACACTATTCGTCTAAATAGCCCCAGTCTAGGCATCAGCGAAAGCTTAAACGGCAGTATTACCCTAACTAAGGGAACACGATAACTCGGTATAAAGGATAAGCTAGGCTCGATAATGGCCTAGTTTTTCTCCGTTATCAGAATAAAATAGCCGCTCTATAAATAAGGGAGGCTTAATATTTTAGCTGTTTTTCTACCTTAAACTAAATGAGGCTCATGGATAATCGGTTTAGGATTGGTAAATATGAACTTTTGCTTTAAGTTCGTAGCCGGATTCATTAAATAGGACAAATGAAAAAAATTATCGGCTACTTAAGCTTTGCTCTGATTGCAGCGCTGAGCTTTACGACTGAACTAAAAGCTTCCCACTACTCTAGTGGTGAGGTGTATTATAAATACATCGGAGACTCTACAGGGGTTGCTAACCAGTACCGCGTTTTTGTGCGTTGGTATAGAAACAATGGCGGTGCCGGTATTGGTACAGGAGCGCAGGCCATTTGTATCACCTCTTCCTGTGGACCTAACATCACCGTTTCTTTACCAAAAATTTTAGCCACGGGTGCGAACATGTCACCAGGCGATAACTCTGGTGGCTGGATTGTACCAGGATTAGATGAGTGTGCAAACCCATCAGATCCAGCATTTAAAGATCTTTCCATTCACAAATACGAAGGAAACGTAATTCTTCCTCCCTGTGCGAACTATAAGATTACTGTAAGCGCGCCTTGCTGTCGTGACGCCTCAACCAACTTGGCGGGTTCACCCAACATGTATATTGAAGTAGACCTTAACAACACAAGAGGTCAAAACAGTTCTCCTCAAATTATTGCTCCAGCAGGTAAAGCTTTCTGCTTAACTCAGCCCGGACAAAAGCCTTTTGTATTTGCTCAGGGTGCATTAGAAGTAGACGGTGATTCCATCGTTTATTCTTTTGCTAACCCACAACAAGGTATTAACTGTGGACCAGGCACGAACATTCCTCTAGCTGGTGGCTATACTATTAGTAGCCCTATTCCAAGCTCTACCGGTATTGTAGTAGATCAAAAATTAGGAACTTTTACATTTAGTCCTAGTCAGCAAGGTTCTTACGTTATGAAAATTGACGTAAAAGAATATCGCTTTGACACCATCTCATTACAATGGCTATACATCGGTAACACGATTCGTGAAATTCAAGTTCCTGTTACATCAGCGTGTAATCCGCTTGCGCAAGATGGTCCTAAAATCCTAATCACCGGCACAAGTAATAGTTTAAGCAACTTTTTAAGTACAGAGAGAGACTCCATGAAAACTGCCTATAATGTGGCTGTTTTAAAAGGAGCGGATAGCTTGGGTAATGGAGTGGCTACTATCACACAAATTCCTATCTTTAATGGCTACAATTGTTTCGATACGATAGTTTCACTTGACTTCGACAACAATGTACGCTGTAACTCTATTGACCCTACCGACTTCCGTCTGATTGGACCAGATGGCGTTGCTCGTCCTATCGTAGGCTTTGATGACAACTGTACTTTTGCCAATACGCGTAAAATTGATCTTCACTTGCACCAACCTCTAGACGTGGATGGAAACTACCTTTTACAAATTAGAAGAGGTAATGATGGAAACACCCTAACCAATGAGTGCGGTTACGAACTTACCGAATTCTATAGTGCTCTTATTGTAGTAGGTGGGTGCCCTTCTCCAGATTATCAACTAGACGGATTAACCGTAGAAAGAGATCTAGATGTGCGCTTAGATTGGTCTGGAAACAATGATTTAGTGGACGCTAACATTGTAAATACTTTTAATTCTTGGAACATTTACCGCGCAGACTCTGGTGTTAGACCGATGCAATTATTAAAAGTGATTACCGACCCAAGCGCTCGTTTCTTTGTAGATTCTTTTGCTCCTAATGGATATTACGTTGACAACTTCATTTACGACTATGCTGTATTACTTGTGTATAATGGTAAAGGAAGAGAAATCACCCGTACTTGTTCTAACATTAACCTAAGAGTAGATTCTACTAAATTATCTGAAACTCAAATTGGACTATACTGGAACCATTATTACTGTATGGACCAAAGTGTTAGAGGTTATGAAGTATACCGGGGCAAAATGGATACCTCCACTTTCGCGATCTCTTGGAGTCAAGAAGGGAACATTACAACCGATTCTTCCGTAGTGCTTAACCGACCATATGCTGACTCCATTAACCAAGGATCCTACGCTATAAAGGTTGTTGCTAAAAACCCCAACGGTAACGCAAGAACAGATTCATCTGAATCGAATTGGGTGTATTACGGTATAGCTTACTTTCCACCAATCATCCCACCAGAGCCAGAATTACCAGGTGTTGTACTCATCCCTAATATCATTACACCTAACGGTGACATGGTTAACGATAGATTCTTTATTGAGCCTCCTGTAGATGGTGCTCCATACGAGCAAATTAGCTTAAGCATCTTTAACCGTCATGGTGAAAAGGTATATGAAAACGCTTCTTTCGAAACTATTAACGATAGAGAGAATGGCTGGAATGGTGTAAACACAAATGGTCAAGCTTTATCCAATGGCGTTTACTATTACGTTATTGAAATGAGAAGTCCTTCTTCTGGTGCAAGTCAAAGCTTACAAGGAAACGTAACCATTAACGGAGTCTTAAAATAAACTCCTTTTAATCAATCCTATTAAGGCTCAGTTTTACCACGTAAAACTGAGCCTTTTTTATTTATGAAATTCAAACGTTTTTTGGATATGGCTAACAGTCCATTATCTATGAACTACGACAATCTATAACCATTAACACAAAACTCGGTAAACAATAAAATCCTACAGAAAACAATGCACCACCGTTTTGCTCATTTTACTAGGCTGGGTAAAGACTATGATGCCACCATCGAAATTAAATAAGGCACAGTTGCCGTTTTTGAAGACTTCTAAGCT
>PZPB01000099.1 GCA_003045865.1 Bacteroidota bacterium
CGTTAGAATTCAACTATTCCGAATTCAGGAAGAATTGATTTCTGTAATTGACAAGGACTTCGAATATCGTATCCGTGAAAAACATGACAAACTGCTGAATAAAAAATAAAAAAACGACACCACAACAATGGCTATAAAAAATAGGGCGGACAAGGGTTTTCGCAATAATCGGGCTCTTAGCAAACTTAGTTTCGGGGGACAAGTATGCCGCTCCGAAATGCCCTACTTTTCATAGCCGAGCCGTTGTGCTGCATTCCCCACATCAGCCCGTCCAAAATTGATGACAAAAGGTATCAACTTCTACCAGGGCTCACACCCGTCCAAAACGTTTTAGCTTGTTAAATTTGGTCACTAGTATCCAGTGAGTTATCGTTTCAAAACAGCTGTTTTTCAAATATACCCCCTAAGGGTCAAAAAGGGCCATTTGAGCTGGGGGTTTTTCGGGTTCCTCAAAGGGTTTATTATCCAGCTTTCCAGCGATATTTTAGAATACAGTTTAAGCCTTAAAAAGGTGATCAGGTTAGAGAGGTGCCTTGGGTATTTAGCCTTGTTTTTTAGGTATCTGAGCAAAAGCATAGCAATCATGGCGCACCACATTTGGATTCGCACGGCATTAGCCGAGGCACCTACAAAGCTCTTTACGCGAAAGAGTTGTTTGAGATGCTTAAAAAACACCTCAATGTCCCAGCGAGCTTTGTATAGCTCGGCAATGGTGTCTGCTGTTCAAGATAAATTATTGGTAATTATTTTAAGGTAAGCCCTCCTTTCAGGGTCCCACACGTGTACCAATCGAAGCTTTTTAGGATAGGCCTTCTTAGCTGCAGTGCTACGATCAATACGTTCCAGGGTCGCGGGGTAGGTATTTAAGCTCGAGTAAATCAATTCGGCTGCCATTCTCAAACTGAAGAAAGTTCTTTTGCGCATTGAACCGGTACGAGCTGCATTGATATTCAGAGGCTACCTTGAAAAAGGTGTTTAGGGTGGATTCCGTAATACGCTTTAGCTCTTCCCTACCGATAAACCAGCGAGTCTTAGGGTAAAGCAAACACATAAACAAAAGCCAAGTAGCACCGGTCCAGCTTTTAGCACCACCTGCCGCTCCACCGTATCAGAACTCCTTTGTGATGCTATTAGTAAGGGTGAACAGAGCCTGTTCCTGTTTTAGGTGACGTTTGCCGTCTCGAACGGTGATGAAGGAAAAGTTTTGCCTTCTGAATAGTTCTTACCTTAGGTCACTAGACCTAAGCTCTGCTAGAATCTCATCTACTGGCATCCAGTAGGGATTTTATAACATCGCTACCCAACTTGCTTACGTCGATTTCGGGTTTTCTCTGGCGATTATCCAGCCCATAGAAACCAATATGCTTATTAATCATATCGATAGCCTTCTCTTTGTAAACAAAAGTTAGTTCTATGGTCTCTATGGTGTCGCCCAGCTTGGTAGTTACCACGGTCCTTTTAAACTTGGTGATCAGTCGCCCAATTTCTATAGGGAGTTCCTTGATTTCATCAGCGGAAAGGCACATGGTTTCGGTGATGTCACTTTCGGCCCAAGTTTTAAGCTGGCTAAGAAGGTCTTCATGGGTAATCTCGAGATGCTTGGAAGCACGTTGCTGCACCTCTCTTAGCCTTGCTCGAATTGCAGGCTTGTTGATGTTTTGCTCACCGATCTGCCCAGCTGTCTTTTTGGATTAACCAGCGCGAATGGCAGCTTGAGTGGCGTTGAAATCAATCACGTACTCTTCACAAAATCGGGCTTGCTTGTCAGTGATATAATCATTAATCAAAAAGATAATATATTACCATGTTAACAAATTGTTATCTATTCGTATTCAATTATATGGAGCTTAATTATTCATACCTTTAAAGCAAATCATTTCGCTAATGCTCAAAAAAATTATCCTGCTTTAAATTCAACTTGTTAGGGTTTCCAGTTCCCAAAGTTTTTAAAGTTTAAGGAGAATAACTTTCGAATCGATTTTATGATAAAAATTGACATTTATTCGCTTATTCAAAAATTCGAACACCGATTTAATTTGCTGTCATATGAGACCTTCTTTCTTTCTCTTTCTGTTAATAGGGCTAGTCCTTTTTTCTATAACTTCTTGTATCGAGGACCCGCCAGAGCCAAATCAAGATCCTAGATTTGGTTTTAAATTTGTGGACGATCAAGAGATACCAGTATTCCCTGACTATCAATCATATCTCGAAAACAAGCCTGCCTCGTTCTACGATAAACCTTACCTGATAAACCACGAAGGCTCAAGAGTTAGTCTAGAAACCCGAGTAGTGGCTTTTTCAAGAAACCCAGGCCTCTCTTTTTATTATCAGATGGACTTTTCAATTCTAGATAAATACTATAGTCAAGGTATAGAAAATGTTCCACGGAGTTTTATTTGGACTGTTCATTTTAGTGAAGAGCGAGTGGATACCATTCAGTTTGGGTTTTCTAAGGACTTAGCTGAATCGCTTAACTGTAATCTTGATGCTTACCCAGCTTATCAGTGGCGTCCTGGGGAAAGTTTTATTAATTGGAAGTTTTTAGTCTATAAAAACGACACAATTCTAAGTGGGTGCCTGGATAATCCCATACGGCAGAATCTTAATCTATTAGATGCGAACTCAAATGAATTATTAATACCGCTAATCAAATGAAGTTTATAAAAACCTTAACACTACTTATTATTACCTGCGCAACTGGATACGCTCAATGCGGGACTCGAAGTTCTTATGAAATGGACTCAACCTGGGAGTTGTTTTCTTATGACCTTGGCCGCCTTGATTCGATTTATTTGAGTAAAAAATCCATTATAGACTCTCTAAATGGACCAGACCTTTTGGCAAAATCGAATAATACTCAACTAAGCGGAGGATTTCTTTCACCCATCTACTGGGTTCCCATTAAAGTCTTTATTGTGGAAAGTTCCACTAATCCAAATGGTGCCAATATAGCGGAAGCTGACGTTGAGTATTTGATTAGACGAGTAAATGATTTGTTTAAGGGCGGACAAAGGACAGCTTTTGAAGATGGAGCTGCTAGCGGGAGATTTATTTCCCATCCTGATAATGCCCAGAACCCTGTTTCGAGCGCTACAGGTATTCAATTCTACTTACTAGGAATTGAGAGACGGCAAGATGATGTTATCTATGACCTAACGGACGATGAGAAATATGAGTCTTTAAATGGTTATGATTTTTTTGATTTCACCCAGAAACAAGGGAACTATAGAAAAAATGCAATCAATATTTATTTGCTTAATGACATTGAAGGCGATGATCCAGGTAGTTCAATTGGAGGCTTTGCAAATAAACCGGCCTGGTACTTTTATACAGAGTACGAATTTAAGACAGCAATAAGGGTTGGTAATAGAGAATTATGGGAAATTGCAAATACAATTAGTCATGAAATTGGTCATTTGTTAAACTTAGACCACACGCATGACGCTGTTTGGCCGAAAGATCATAATGGGGAATCTGTAGCCTGTAAGCAGGAAAAAGTAAGCAGAACTGAAATGACTTGTACCTCCGGAAAATTAACTTGTGCACGTTACGGAGATAAGCTTTGTGATACTCCCGGAGATGCGAGGGTTCCAGAGGGACATGTCAATACACTGGGTGTGTACCAAGGCTCGGAACAAGATAAGGATGGTGTAGTTTGGGATTTGGCTGCTTTTAATATCATGTCATACCACCTACCTAGTCTTGGAAGGGTGCAGTTTACGGGACAACAAATGGCCCTGATGTATGAAGTTCTAGATGACCAAAGTAAGGGTAATTACCCTATGATTGGTTACGCTGAAAATATAGATGTTTATGAGCCAGACGGTGTTCCCTTCCAATGGATTACGCTTCCTCCAAATCGAGCAGGATCTGAGGTGGAATTTGCGTTTAATAGAGAAAAGTTTTTTGAAAATAAGCCTCTTAGAAATAGGCTCCAATTTGAGGACCCGCAATTACGTGGCCACCATAAAAACCCTGAACGTATCGGTACGAATCATCCCTATCCAGTTGTTTATGACGTTTATACAGCAGATGAAGACTGGGCCTGGTTTGAAATTGAGACTCGAGGAGTATATACAGTAGGTGTTAGGGGACATGATCAATTTCAAGATATTGACACGAGAATCGGCATTTACGATGAAAATGGGACTCGCTTAATTCAGAAGAATACTTTGAACGACTACGAAGAATTTACCGATACGGTTTTGGATCCAGGTATTTATTGGATAAAGGTTGATCAAGTGCTTCCGATGTCAAGTGGTCGTTATGAATTGTATTTAAGTAGTTGCGGGACAACCTGTTGTTATGGAGACTTTATAGAGGATAATAACATAACTGCAATAACTAATGATTATAATTTTATATCCGAAGCTTTTAACGTAAACGTTGAGTATTACCTCGGGTCAAATCTCACTGTTTCCGCTGTTTTCGGTCTTGGGCACACTCCATATGCTCATTTTGACAATACCAATTTTATTGCTAATCGTCGTAATTTTAATTATCGTGTATGTAATTCAGCATTTCTTGCTATTCAAAACGGAGGAGAGTTTAACATCGGTAGAGACAGGCAAGTAAATTGTAGATTTTCAGAAAACACTAAATTGATATTAGATGAAGGATCTCAGCTCAAAATTGCTTCTGGAAGTTCCTTGGTAATAGAGGCTGGTGCCGAGTTCGAAATAAATGGAAATGTTCAAGTTATAGTTGAGCAGGGAGCGGAACTGATTATTGAGGGGAAGCTTAGGATCAATGGTCCATACAAGCTTACTCACAATACTAATGGAGTAATTGTATTTAATCAAAATATTCCTATTGTAAATGGTTCTTATGACCTAGGGTCTTTCTATGAATACGACAGTGATTCGGAGATTGAAGTAATTGGTGACCCACAAAACGGTATTAGTCCAGAAGTTAGAGTTCTAAAACCATTGTATCTAAAGGGGTTAGGTGGGACCTTCCCAAGCAGTTTAACGATGGAACATTGCGATGTGCATTTGGCCTCTGGAGCATTTTTATATTCATTCTCTGAAACCACGGTTGATAATGTAGAGTTTAATTCTTTGGACGGAACAACGCCAAACGGTCATTTAGGTCTACGTGTATTTGGTAATCCAGGCTTAAATATTATCCGAAATTCAGTATTTAAAAATGGTAATGTGGGCGTTCATGCCCAGTGGCTAGGGAATCATGCTGCTTTAAGAATTTTAGACAATACATTTCTTACTACTAAGGGATTGAAACTGGAGAGCGGGAAGTTTGAGGTTAAACGCAATATTTTTGACGCTAGTTCTCATGTTGAATGTATTGGACTTCAAGGAACGTCAGAATTTGATTATAATAATTTTGATGGTGGTGGCATCTACCTTCATGGGTCGAATAGCACTTTTGCCTTATTGGATCATAATACTTTTAAAAATGGCCAGACTGCCTTGACTGTAGAGCAATTAACCGCTAGGTTGAATTGCAATGAGTTTAGGACAAATGATAAGGCCATCGATATAATTGGAAATGGTGGAGTAGATGCTGATGATAATGCCTCAAACTATTTCTTCAATAATACTATTTCAATAAACTTTAGTGATCCAAATTCAAGTAGCTCAGCTTCCTTATTTCTGAAAGACGGAAATAACGAGTTTTTGTTAGGACCAAGTCAGCAGAATAAGCTTCACATAAATGGTGTTTTTGACTTCGTTGAGGATGTCCCTTATTCTTTGTTTACCTCGACCTATGCCGCAAATGGTGAATTAGATGTAGATAACAACTATTTTGAATATAGCACTACAACCTGTCTGCCTGGGATGCCTTGTCCCCCGTCAGGGTATTATTCAGTGATGCCAGTTTCGATTAAGGTGTATGAAAACAGGGGTATGCCCAATCAAAACTTGGTTGCTGACATTCAATTAGATATTTCAAATAATGCTGCGGATATAAATGCCATTTGCGATAATGGAATTATTGGCGGTGTAGAGTTTCCTGTTTTAAATTACATCCAAGGAATTTCCAGCCCTGCTCTAGGAGGAGTCGTAAATACTTATGGCAAAAACCTCAAGACCCTGCTGGTGAAACAGGCCCAGAATATAAGTTTTGGGAATTTTGTGGCGTCCGATTTACAGACACTAGATACTTTGCAAACGATTTTGGAGTCTGGAATTACTGGAGGAGACGTTTCAACGACGGAGTTATTGGATATTACCTATGAGTTAATGCTAACAGCGCTAGAAAACTGTTATACCCTTGGTCATTTGTTCTATACCCCGTCAAATATCACAGGTGCTCCTCATGCTGAGTTATCGCGTTTAATTGCTTTGATTGATTCCCAACTTGTTGGTTTGGACCCAGCGGATTCTTCGGATATGCCTTTGATTTTTAAATTTAATCTCGATAAAGCGATGAGTTATCGGAATGGGGCTTTCTATTCTCAGGCTCTTGCTCAATTAGCTTCTCGTTCCAGCTGGAGTTTCAGTACTACTGATGTGAATAGATCTAACTATTGGGATTGTATTGTAAGGGCGGAGCATGATGTCTTAACCGGAACAATTGATGAAGAAGAGTATACTTTGGTTAGATCAGGATGTGCAGCAACTTATGCAGGGTTTACTTACAAGGACAACTCAGGGAATGAACTTGATCCAGGTTATCTCTATAATTCCTTTACCAACCAAGAGGTGAAGTTCAATGTTTATCCTAACCCGGCAGTTGATAAATTCCACCTTGACATCGCCTTTAGTTATGACGAAATCATCCTGAGTTCACAGAGTGGAGTAATGGTGCGTGAATATAAATTTGAAAACGGCCATTCCTATCCATTGGAAGGATTAGCTCCGGGAGTTTACATTGTTAAAGTCAAAGGGGTTAACGACACTGAATATCACTCAATTCTAATTGTAGAATAAACTGAATCATAGAATTTAGCACACCTGTCCAAAACGTTTTAAATGTGAAAAGATAGCAATTGACAATCTGTTAGTTAGCATCTAAAACGTTCTGTTTTTCAAATATATCCCCCAATAGCTTAAAAAAGTGCTGTTTGTGTGGAAGGTTTTTCGGGTTCTTCAAAGGGTTTATTGATCCAACCTTCTAGCGATATTTTAGAATAAAGGTTAAGCCTTAAAAAGGTGATTAGATTGGAAAGATGCCAAGGATACTTTGCCTTGTTTTTAAGATACCTAAGCAAGAGCATAGCAATCATGGCATACCACATTTGAATACGTACGGCATTGGCCGAAGTTCCTACAAAGCTTTTGACGCGAAAGAGCTGTTTAAGGTTCTTGAAAAAGACCTCTATGTCCCAGCGAGCTTTGTAAAGCTCAGCAACGGTGTCTGCTTTCCAAGATAAATTATTGGTGATAATTTTAAGATAGGCCTTCCTTTCTGGGTCCCAAACATGCACTAAGCGAAGCTTTTTAGGATAGGCCTTTTGAGCTGTATCACCAGTTAGCCTGAGGTCATAATCTAATAAGGCATGTAGTTTTAAAGCCCCTTTGCTGGTGCGGTACTTGGCCCAATCAAACAAGCTTAAGCAAAGTGGGATGATACTCGAGTCCATTAAAAATACTTTGCGCTTTAACCGTTTAGCATACTGCCTTTGACGCTTGAGTGAAGGCTCGAGCTGGGTAAGAAGGTCAAAGTATAAATCTTCAAACAAGTCCGCGTTGCGGTTGGCATTGAGATAGGTCAAAGAGGATTTACTGGGCACTTTAGCTATGTTCAGGTGATTCTTAGAAGCTGAAAGATTACGTAGACCATTTTGAATATCCCGTAAGGAGTCTAAATGTCCCAGTTGCAAAAACCATGCTTACAAAGTGGGTCCAAGTGCTGATACCTTTAGCATGTTTATCGCTTTGGTGCTTTTTAACTAGCTTTTTAAAGCTGGAACGATCAATGCGCTCTAATAGCTGAGCAAAAAGATTTAGTTTTGACTGGGGCATGATATTGTGGTTTTTTTAGCACTCCAAATTTGGGGAAAACCTTCATGCCCCTCTTTTATTTATTTTGGACGGGTGTGACCAGGGCTAATTAATTACTCCTGCTAACGATAAAATTGAAAGATCCTCATTTACAATAATATACGTTTTGGTAATTTTACCGTTAGTCAGAATTCTGTGTATAAAAAGTCTCTATAGCGTTCCTTTGCTAACGAATTTTCACGACCTTCACATTGCCCTCTAATAAGACCGATTTTTTAAATGGTGCTTGAGACAAAGCCCGTTCGTAATTCTGGTTGAAATGTACCTCTTCCCTTGGAAGGTTTGAAGAGTTCAGTGGCGAACCGTTAAGCGGTATCCCGTTCAAGATAATTTGATATTACATGTGCATTTCTTGAGGGCTTTATTAAAATTGCATGCTAGGTCGAAATAAAGTTTTCGATTCTATTGGCGAAGCCACGCTTTTTAAAGAGCTTAGCAAAATTTAACAACCTGATATACAAATACGTAGGAAACTCTACGTTAGTCAAGATTAAAATGAAAAAAAGTGTACTCCTCATATTATCTTTTTTTTGGTTTTTGAATCTCTATTCACAAAATAGAGAGCTTAACTTAATCGACAACACTGGATTGAGACATGGTGTTTGGGAAAGTACAGATTCATTAGGAAGAAAGTTCTATATACTTTTTGAGCATGGTGAAAAGCAATGGCAGTTTTACTCTGCTCATAACATCAGATATGCAGGTGTTAAATCATTTAAATCAATTGATGAGGGATTAAAAGAACCTCTTCAAGTAATTAGATTGTCCTTACATGGACAAAGCCTTAACACGCTCTCAAATAGCATTTTAGAATTTAAGAATCTTGAAGTATTAAGCTTAGGTGAAAATCCAGAATTGGACTGGAACAAAACATTTGAATTGCTTTCAGGCCTAGATAGTTTAAGGTGGCTTTTTCTCGAAGAGAATCAGATAAAAGAGATTCCTAACAACATCTCCAAATTAAAAGAGCTTAGGACAATTTGGCTGAATGATAATGAAATTCAAAATATCCCTATTGAATTCAATGAATTGGAAAAGCTCGAAGAAATAAGATTGGAAAATAATGAATTATCAATTATTCCCGAAGAGTTGAGAAAATCTGATTTTAAGAAGAAAATTGTTAACAACTGGCTATTCTATGAAGGAGATTTTGAGGTTATGAGCGAAAAGTATAACTACCAGAATAATTACATTTTGATTGATTCATTAGAGAATAAGAACTCTTTTCAAGTCCGAGATACAGACACTATAAATCGGATAGATTCAAATGGTTTAATGCAAGGTCTTTGGAAAGTCAAGTATCACAATCAAAGAAGTTGGCAAGTGGGATTTGAAAATGGATTACCGAACGGAAAGTTCTTTATGTATGATTATGACGGTTCGGTTATACTTCAAGGGCATTTAAATCATGGGAAAAAGACAGGATTATGGAAAGGGAACGTCTCATTTGCCAATCAAGACACCCTTGTTTATGACAGTAACGGACAAGAATTGGGATTTAAACCATTCAAATTAGCTGATACTTCATTTCAAGTTGGACAAGTTTACTATTTGACTGGGTTGTCGTATATATTTGGAAATTTACTAAATGAATCTGAAAAGGACTCTATTCTAAAACCAATTGTTTATTTCTTAAATAAGAATAAAGAAATAAACATTGAAATAATAGCCAATTGCGGAATTGATCAATCAAATCATCCACATTACAGTATTGTATATTCAAGTAAAGCAGCACGATCAATATTTGACTATCTTATAGAAAACGGAATAGAACCTCAAAGACTGAAATACTCGACTAATGAGGATTTTAATTATAAATTTCTTATACCAAGGACAAGAGAGGAGATTGAATTGAATAAAAGATTTGAATTAAGAATAACAAAAACGCAGCACAACAAAAAATAAACGGCATTAAAACGACCGTTTATTCAGGTCGTTGGCGGTAATTTGGTACGCCATATAAACATCATTTCCAAAACTTAAAAATCT
>PZPB01000100.1 GCA_003045865.1 Bacteroidota bacterium
GGATCTACTTGCACGCGATCAAGCCCATTCCTATTAAAAAGCATGGTAGAAAGGCCAAAACTATTTTTAAATATGGACTCAGCTTTATTGCCAGCGTACTGCTGAACTCTGAAAATCAATCTAGTATCAATGTCATAGCGTTTTTGTCATGTACTTAGACGCCCTGGTTAAACCAAGACGCCTATTTGAGAGATCTTTAAAGGATTAAACCCTTTTAATGGAGCAGCCAATTTCGCGGGTATCATTATTAGAAATTTCTTCCCCCGCATTTAATTGCTCTAAAGCTTCTTTTAAATAATGCTTGCTCGCTTCTT
Source organism: Bacteroidota bacterium (assembly GCA_003045865.1). GTDB lineage: Bacteria > Bacteroidota > Bacteroidia > Flavobacteriales > Schleiferiaceae > Croceimicrobium. Next base: position 315 of record PZPB01000100.1, read on the forward strand.
TCGATTTACTTTCATACTTATCGTTTATGCTACCGCGATAAACCAATTTCATGTCGCCATCGAATAAAAACACATGGGGTGTAGTTTTCGCTCCAAATGAATCGGCCAATTTGCTATTGGAGTCCATAACATAAGGCAAATTATAATTCATTTCTGCGGCATGTTTTTTCATTTCCTCCAGGCTATCATCACCTTGGCGCTTCTTTTCGTTGCTATTAACTAATACCATTCCGATGTCATACTTAGCCGTTAGATCGTTCAAAGCAGGGTATTGGTCTTCCCATGCTAAAACGAAAGGACAGGTATTACAGCTAAAAACCACTAATAAGCCTTTCTCCTTTTTAAGTTTACTAAGCGTAAATTCTTTACCACTTATATCGGCCATAGGCAAATCTGCCATGGGCGCTTTCTTTCCTAATGACAATATTTCATTTGGCTTAAAAGCCGAAAATGACGCCATTATGGCAAGGACCAAAAGTCCTGTTTCAATTATTCTTTTCATCTCCCCCAGATTTTTAGATATTAATAATGTCTGTCTAACACATTTGGGTAATGAGAGCTTTGCACTTAGAAAAGATAGTGATACATCCTGATAATAAACGGTATCCTCCTTAAAATACTATTTATCACCTACTCTTCCTAACACTAAATTGAGATTACAAAAGTAAAGCTCCCCCTTATAATGTACTTAAGACACTTTATAAACTGCAATGACGACAAAATGTTTTATCGGAGAAAGTTAAATTTTCAATAACACCTAGTTCATCTGCGAAAGTTTTCAACACTAGCCAAAAGAACAATAGCTTAGAGTCTCACCCGAATACCCGGTCCAATTAAAAAGAATCCTTTTTTCTGCTTGAGTAGGTAACCATAACCTGCATAAATCGGAAAGCTCAAACGGTTTTCACTGGAAGTTGGATAAAGAGAACCAAGAAAAACTAAACCTACATCGCGGTTATCGCTATTTTCGGAAAAGTTAAAGGCGTCTAAAGCGATGAAACCCGCCCCTAACTTAAAAGGCTGCAGTTTCGCCACCTTGCGAGGATGATAAAAACTCATCTGCGCCATCATCGCAAAACTAATTCCACCAAAATTTGAAAAGTCGTTTTCACCTGCCTTTAAGATTAGTAATCCGGCAGGAAAAGAAACATCAATATTGTAGTTAATCTTGCGCTCTAAATATATGCGCACCTTTTTGGTAAAACCCTCACCACCGTGTTTATCCTTCTGATGACTAAACTCTAAATCAATGGTTGCCCATTCGGGTAGATCGTAGGTTTTACTATTAATTACCTCGTTGAGGTTTAGATCCTCATAGCGGCAGTCCTTCTCATTATAAAACTTAAAACGGGGAGAATTAGAAGCAGGACAAATAACAATATTTTCAATTTCTTGTAGCTCAATTAAGGCGCCGTTTTTATTGCTGATCTTAATTTTCAGCTTCAAATATTGCTTACCATGAAGTCCATCTACTACATCAATTTTTTTTGGGTCAAAGCTTATTAAAACATCCGCCAAACTCTTATCATAAAAAATAGGTTTAGCCAATTCATTTAGTTGGTAGCGTTGTAAACCTAAGCGGATATCAATAAAATCAAAAGGCCGTGCTTTTTGGTAATCGCGCAACTGCAGCGATTTACCCAAGCTGTTGCCATTTTGAAAAATCTCTATATTCCGAGTTTCCAAATTCATAGGAATTTGCAGCCTGAAAAATGCTTCATTAAGGTTTCGCACCAAAGTGTCGCCTGCTAAAATCGCTGCTCCATAAAAAGTAATATCACCTAAATGCAGAGACTTACCTTCGAGCTTAATGGTTAAATTCTCACCGGGGTAAACCACCGCACCCTCCTGCCAATCTTTGCCTTCACGCTGTAGCGAGATGCGCGTAATTTCAGTTTTGGGATTACTATTGAAATTGGTAATAAAACGAGCCTTATCGCCATCTTTAATATAAAGATAACCCTCTGATTTCCGGTGATAAGCATAAAGGCGTAGCAGGCACAAAACCTTATTATTATTGAGTTTACTTTTAGTGTATAACTCCGCTATTAAACGGCCGCCCTTTTCCTCTTGGTTTTCGATGCGATAGGTTTTTCCCATGGCCAAAAAAGGATGATCCTCTAGCTGAATTTCATAGGCTCGGTTTTGACCGACTTCCAGAGTAAAATCTTCTTGCTTTACGTCTAAAAATGCCAGGCGACTAGTTTTTACAGCAAACTCCTGCTCGGCGGCAGGAAGGTTGAAAACCAAATTGCCCTTCTTTAAAATAGGCTTCTTAGTTTGCAGGCTAAAGCTTAAAATTTGTTTACCCGCTTGCAAGGCCGACAGATGCATTAAAACCCTATTGCCATCCCGCGAAAAGCGGTACTTTATGCCTTCACTCTCCTGCCAACGCTGCTCTAAAACCAGATTATCAGGATTATTAGTAATAATTTCAAAGACTTTTTCCTCGCCAATAAACAGCACATCATCTTTGGGATAAAATGCAAAATAAGTAGGATGTACCGCCAAAAGAGGAATCTGAAATTGCGGCCCATCTCCTTGCTTACTTTTAAATTTCAAGGCTAGGAAATCGCTATTATTTAAATCACTAAAACGGATCTTATACTGTTGCTCATCACCGCTACTAAAGCTGTCTACCACTGCATAATCACTGCTGGGCATCAGGCGAAAGCCTTTTGTATTAATAAGGTTTTTAAAGGAAACTTGAGCTAGCGTTAAAGCATCACCGTACTGAAACATTAAGAAATTCTGCTGATTAAAACGCTTCAAATCTTGAGGCCAGCGATACTCAGTGGTGTCTACAGCCAAGTGTAAATCCTTTATAAATGCAGAAGGGGACTGCCCCCAAAGAGCGGTCCCCCACATAAATAATAATGTATAGCGTAACAATTTCCCCATGACCTTAGAATTAGAGCAAAGGAAAAAAATTGCGGCGACTATAAAGGAATATTTCCATGCTTCTTCTTCGGCATGCTGTCCACCTTATTTTCCAGCATCTTAAAAGCTTTGATTAATTTCTGACGGGTTTCGTCGGGACGAATAACCTGATCTACATAACCACGAGCGGCCGCGCGATAAGGATTGGCGAAGATTTCGGCATACTCGGCTTCCTTCTCAGCTAATTTTGCGGCGGGATCTTCTGCTGCTTTTATTTCCTTACGGAAGATGATTTCCGCGGCACCTTTCGCACCCATAACAGCAATTTCGGCCGATGGCCAAGCATAATTCATATCTGCGCCAATGTGCTTAGAGTTCATTACATCATAAGCACCACCATAGGCCTTACGCGTAATAACCGTAATACGCGGTACGGTAGCTTCGCTAAAGGCATATAATAATTTAGCCCCATTGGTAATAATGGCATTCCATTCCTGATCTGTTCCAGGAAGGAAGCCGGGCACATCTTCAAATACGAGTAGCGGAATATTAAAGCTGTCGCAGAAGCGCACAAAACGAGCCGCTTTAGTAGAGGAGTCAATATCTAAAACTCCCGCTAAATAAGCCGGCTGATTGGCTACAATACCGATGCTTTTTCCCGCTAAGCGGGCAAATCCAACAACAATATTTTGGGCAAAATCTTTATGTACTTCTAAAAAGCTGTTCTCGTCTACCGTACCGTCTATAACCTCGCGGATATCGTAAGGCTGATTCGGGTTATCGGGAATGATAGAATTTAAAACCTCACGCGTTTCGTCGCCCGCCTCATAAGGTAAAGAAGGAGCGTCTTCTTCGCAATTTTGAGGCATATAGCTTAATAATTTGCGGAAGCCGTTAATACAGGCCAGTTCGTTAGCATAGGTAAAATGGGTAACGCCAGACTTGGTACTATGCGCTGATGCCCCGCCTAATTCTTCAGCGGTAACCTCTTCGTGGGTTACTGTTTTTACCACGTTTGGTCCCGTTACAAACATGTAGCTGGTTCCTTCTACCATGCCAATAAAATCGGTTAATGCAGGAGAATAAACCGCACCACCCGCACATGGGCCCATAATAGCAGAAAGCTGAGGAATAACACCACTCGCTCTGGTGTTGCGGTAAAAAATATCGGCATAGCCGCCGAGCGATACCACCCCTTCTTGAATACGAGCACCGCCTGAATCGTTAAGACCAATAACGGGCGCTCCGTTTTTCATGGCAAGATCCATTACTTGACAAATTTTCTCGGCATGGGCTTCGGCCAAGGAGCCTCCAAGCACAGTAAAATCTTGGGCAAAAACATAAACCAAACGTCCATCGATTGTTCCAAAGCCGGTTACCACACCATCACCCAAAATTTTCTGCTTATCCAATCCGAAATCTACCGAACGATGCATTACCAACATTCCTGTTTCTTCAAAACTTCCTTCGTCTAACAAAAAGTGAATTCTTTCGCGGGCGGTTAATTTCCCTTTGGCGTGCTGCGCAGCGATACGCTTTTCGCCACCACCTTTCTGAGCCTCAGCGATTTTCGCTTCTAGAAGCTCTATTTTATCTTGCATGTTAGACATGGTAATTGTAATTTTTTCGGATTTTAAAAACACCGCAAATTACTAAAGAAGGCTTAGAGGGAAGCTAAGATTTGTTAGCTTTTTAATAAAAACTAGAGCCCACTTACTTCCGTGTTAAATAAGAAGATCAGGCCGAGGTTTAATTTCAGGCCGAACTCCGATTGATGAGTTCATGCAGGATGGCAACCAAATTAGAATAATTGCCGAAAGCAGATAACGCAAAAAAAATGGCCAGAATTTCTTCTGACCATTTTTAAATTCGAACAAAACGTCTGCTTAATCCTCGGGAGTTTCGGTAGGTAATTCTCCGCCTTTATTTTTGCGCATTTTAGCACGTTTTTTAAAGTGCTGTTGAAACTTCTCAAATTGCTCGGGATTTAAAATCTCCTTCATTTTTTCGGCCATTTCCTTACGATCGGCCTGCTCACCTTTATGGGCCTCCATTTTTTTCTGATGGTGAGCGAGCAATAAGGGCTCGATTTCTTTTTGCTGCGCTTCCGTTAAATCCAGTTTTTCGGTCATTTTTACCATCATCTTATCCACCATTTCCTGCGGGTCATGGTCTTTAAATCGATCTTGCTTATTTTGAGCAAAACTGGGTAAGACGAAAAGGAGTGACAAACCTAAAAGGGCTACTAACTTTTTCATTTTCTTTAATTTAAATTCACTACTTAGAATAGAGAAAAGACAAATGGTTTAATGGACCTTGGTGCTTTAACGCTCTTTTAAGTTTTTGACGCCCCGCTACAAATCAACATTGCGCAAAGAAAGACGCACTTCTTTAAAGTCTTCTGGGTTTTGAATTACCTTAATCAGTTTGGCAGCAACCGTATCAGCAGAAGCTAACTCATTCTTGCGCTTGTACTCCACAAAACGATCCACGTCTGGGAAGTCGCTTTTAGCCAAACGACGAATTTCACCCTGCATTTCGGTATCCACAATGCCCGGCGATATGGCATAACTGCGCACTTCGGGATGATCGACAGCAAGCACCTCGCTAAACATATCGATCGCCGCCTTACTAGCGCAGTAGGTACTCCATCCCTTAATTGGATAAGAACCTGCCCCAGAGGAGATGTTGATGATAACTTTCTGGCAAGACGACTGTGCTAAATTTTCTAAAAACAAATGACTCATTACCGTAGGAGCCATAATGTTAACGCGATAGCTGTGATCTATTCGATCGGGGTCTAATTTTGCTACCGGTTTAACGTGACCTAAAGTTCCTGCATTATTCACCAAAACTATGGCTTCTACATTTTTATGGCATTCAAAGCCAATATTATGATAGGCCTTTAAGTCGGCTAAGTCGATGGTAATATGCTTGTAATTTGGATGCTCAATAACATGCCTACGGCTAAAACCCGTTACCAAATGTCCTTCCGCTAAAGCTCTTTCAGCTAAAGCCTTACCAATACCAGAGCTTGTACCGGTGATAAAAAACTTAATCATATTATTATTTTAACGCTTGTTCTAAATCATCTAATAAATCTGCTTCATCTTCTATCCCCACACTTAAGCGAATTAAGCCATCGGTAATCCCCGTTTTTTCGCGTTCTGCCTTAGGAATAGAAGCATGAGTCATAGTAACAGGATGGCCCGCCAAAGATTCTACGCCGCCCAAGGATTCGGCTAGAGTAATTAATTTCAAACTGGAAATTACTTTTACGGCATCCTCCAAACGATCTCCCTTTACTCTAAAGCTTACCATACCGCCAAAGTCTTTCATTTGCTCTTTAGCTATGGCGTGATTGGGGTGGTCTTCAAAACCTGGCCAATAAACCGCATCTACCTTTGAGTGATTACGTAAAAAATGAGCCACTGCTTTGCCATTTTCACAGTGGCGTGCCATACGAACATGTAAGGTTTTTATTCCTCGTAAAGTTAAAAAGGCATCCATTGGTCCGCATACGGCCCCGCTAGAATTCTGAATAAAATACAGTTGGTCGGCCAAATCTTTGTCTTTTACCGCCAAGCAACCGAGCACCACATCGCTGTGCCCGCCTAGGTATTTCGTAGCGCTATGCATTACGATATCGGCACCAAATTCTACCGGTCGTTGTAAATAAGGCGTAGCAAAAGTATTATCGACCACTAATAAGGCTTGGGCATTTTTCGCCACCGCGCTCATCGCTTTAATATCGATAATGTTCATCATCGGGTTAGTTGGGGTTTCCACCCAGATGAGTTTGGTATTGGCATTAGTATATTGAGCCACATCTTGGGCCTGACCCATGGGTACAAAGTGAAATTTGATACCGTATTTTTCAAAGATCTTGGTAAACAAGCGGTAGGTGCCACCGTATAAATCGTTGGTGGAAATAACCTCATCGCCGGGTTGCAATAACTTAATTACCGCATCAATAGCCGCCAAGCCACTCCCGAAGGCCAAACCGTATTCAACCCCTTCTAAACTAGCGATAGAGTTCTCCAATGCATGCCTAGTGGGGTTAGCGCTGCGCGAATAGGCATAGCCTTTATTTACGCCTGGCGAAGTTTGCGCATAAGTAGAAGTTTGAAAGATAGGCGGCATTACCGCTCCCGTTGCCTCTTCGTAACTCTGCCCACCATGAATGGTTAATGAATTGAACTTTAGCTCCTTTTTTACCATAACCATATCTGCTTTTAAGCAAAGGTATTAATTCAGGTCTGCGCTTCTGCCTTGAGCAAGTTGAGACTTATAAACTAGATTTTAAGGGGTCGGAAACAGCACAATAAAATGTCTCTTCAAAAAAATACAATTAACTACCTTCGCGCATCTCAAATTAAACTAGCAGAATTATGAAAAAACTATTGAGTTTCTTCTTGGCTATTGCCCTCGCTCTTCCGGCGGTAGCAAATGAAGGAATGTGGTTGCCGCTTTTATTAGGCCGCAATTACGCCGACATGAAGGCAAACGGTCTTCAACTTACACCCGAACAAATTTACGATGTAAACAACGGTAGCTTAAAAGATGCTATTGTTTCTTTCGGTGGATTTTGCACGGGTGAAATCATTTCCTCTAAAGGTCTTATCCTTACCAATCACCACTGTGGTTACGGACAAATTCAGTCGCACTCTAGCACTGAAAACGATTATTTAACCGACGGTTTTTGGGCTTATAAAATGGAAGATGAACTTCCAAACGAAGGCTTATTTGTGCGCTCTTTAGTGCGTATGGAAGATGTGACCAATAAGGTTTTACCCGAGCTAAACGACGATATGAGCGAAGCGGATCGCAATAAAGCGATTGCCGAAATTGGTAAAAAACTAGCCGACGAAGCTATTGCAGGAACGCACTACGATGCCAATGTGAGAACTTTCTTTCACGGTAATGAATTTTACCTTTTCGTTTACGAAACCTTTAATGATGTACGTTTAGTAGGAACGCCTCCTGAAGCAGTGGGTAAATTCGGTGGTGACACGGATAACTGGATGTGGCCTCGCCATACAGGTGATTTCTCTATGTTCCGTGTTTATAGCGGCCCAGACGGAATGCCAGCAGAATATTCTACCGAAAATATTCCTTTAAAGCCTAAGCATCATTTACCGGTTTCCCTAGATGGGGTTGTTGATGGAGACTTTACCATGGTAATGGGATATCCTGGTAGCACCGATCGCTACTTAAGCAGTTACGGTGTTAAGCAAGCGGTTGATTTATACGGACCAGCCGTGGTACGTGTTCGCGACCTGAAGCTAAACGTAATGAAAAAGTATATGAACGCTGATCCAGCCACTCGTATTCAATACGCGTCTAAATATGCTCGCGTTTCTAATTACTGGAAATATTATATCGGTCAAACCGCTCAATTACAAAGCAATGGCGTATTCGATAAAAAGAAAGCTATTGAAGATAAATTCCAAGCGTGGGTAAACCAAAATGCCGATCGCAAAGCCAAGTACGGCGAAGTGCTAACTATGTTCGACGAAGCTTATAAAGCGACCGATGCTGGTGTTACCGCTGGCGTTTACGCTCGTGAAGCGGGTATTTCGGGTCCCGAAATTGCCTTACAAGGTTTGCGTTTCAACCGCACCATGCAGGCCTATTTTGCTGCCGCAGAAAAAGCTGAAGAAGCCGAAGGCGAAGAAAAAGAAGCAATGCAAAAACGCATGGACGCAGTTATCGATGCCCTTAAATCTTCGGCGGAAGAGTTTTACAAAGACTATAATGTTGCCCTAGATGAAGAGATGACGGCTAGACTGATGGCTCTTTATGCACAAGACATTGAGGTAAATCAACAACCTGAAATTTTGAAAGAAATTACCGATAAGTATAAAGGTGATTACGCAAAATATGCTTCCAAAACTTTCTCTAAATCTATCCTTCGCTCGAAAGAGTCTTTAATGGAGTATTTAGAAAAGCCTAAAGCTAAAACACTTACAAAAGATCCCGCCATCGCTCTAGGTGAAGGACTTTATGCCGCTTACCAAGCAAGCAGCGACGACGAAGGAAACGGCGACAAGCTTGAAAAAGCCTACCGTTTATTCACCGCGGGCTTACGCGAAATGAATTCTGATGTAAATTATTCTCCCGATGCTAATAGCACTATGCGCTTAACCTATGGCACCGTGGGTAGCTACGACGGTCGCGATGCGGTTCACTACAAGCATTACACCACTGCCCAAGGGATTCTAGAGAAAATGGATAACAACGATCCTGAATTTGTTGTTCCTACCAAATTAGAAGAACTAATTAAGCGCAAAGATTTCGGTCGTTTCGCTAATGCAGAAGGGGAACTACCGGTTTGTTTTATTCATAATACAGACATTACGGGTGGTAACTCTGGTAGCCCTGTAATTAATGGCAAAGGTCACCTTATCGGTACCGCCTTTGATGGTAACTGGGAAGCGATGAGTGGCGATATCTATTTTGAGCCCGAAATTCAGCGTACCATTTCCGTAGATATTCGTTACACTCTCTTCATTATCGAGAAATATGCTGGAGCGCATAACCTCCTCAGAGAGATGACTATCATCCACGAAACAAAAGAACCAAGTGCCAAGGCGAAAGCGGCCATGGCTAAAAAAGAAGAAGCCGCTAAAGCTTCAGAAATGAAGTAAAACCTTCATGCTACATTATTAAGAAAGCTGTCTGGACCTGTTCAGGCAGCTTTTTTTTATGGTAAAATGCGTTCTGAAAATACCTTCATTTATAAAATAACATCT
>PZPB01000101.1 GCA_003045865.1 Bacteroidota bacterium
GGATCTACTTGCACGCGATCAAGCCCATTCCTATTAAAAAGCATGGTAGAAAGGCCAAAACTATTTTTAAATATGGACTCAGCTTTATTGCCAGCGTACTGCTGAACTCTGAAAATCAATCTAGTATCAATGTCATAGCGTTTTTGTCATGTACTTAGATCTTTTGCATTAATCAAGCCATTCTTGGGCTGTTTCCCGAAATTAGTCATTATACGGGTCAAAAATGAATCTAAAAAAAGATCAGAACGATCATTCTTATACTCGTCTTATTAAAGTTCTAGGTATTCAATTACAAGCAGATAGTTATAATTCGGCCACTAAGGACGACTCTTTAATGCCTAAATCAGACCAGTACTTTTCGGAGGGAATAATAGACAGTGACTTAGGGGTTATCGATCTGTTATTTGCCATATACTTAGAAAGAAAGGACGCTCCTGCAATAGTCAAAACTAAGGCTAATCGCGCTTAAATATTGCCTTTGGTGGTGAGTGTAGATTTGGCTTATGAAGATTTAATGTCGGTGCAGAATTTAGTAGAGTCATTAGAGTCTTCGGTAGTTAAGTCTTTGTATCACAATTGTTTGGCCGCAACTGAATTGGAAGGTAAAAATTATGAAGAAACAATTATTGCCACTACTCTTGCGCAAGAATTAACTGCTAAGGGTAAAGATGAGTGGCTTAATTATTCCAACTTAAATATTTTAGGAGCGGTATATCGTGATTAAAAAAAATGGGATTAAGCAATGGCAGTTTTAAGAGAGACGTAGTAATGGTCGAAAGATGTAGACAATAACTCCGAGATTTACTTGGCTCTTAAAAAGTTGGGCTACACTTATTTTAGAATGAACGATTTCCGCAATGGCGTAGAGACTTTTAAGCGGTATCAGGTTAATAAAAGCGTTGGCCTTAATAGACTTAGTATTAGTGAGCAGATTAAAGTGCAGGCCAACGAGATTATGCTTAACCTTGTGGTTCGAAATATTTGTTCTAATGGCATTAAATTCTCTAGAAAAGCCTCAGAAATTATTATAACTTCCCAAGCAAATAATGACCAACATTAAAGTATAAAAAAGAATTTTGTTCTGGGGATGAGTAAGGAGGTGATCGAGCGATTATTAGGTCTAGAGAAAAACAAGTCTTTAGTGGGAACAGCAAATTAGAGGGGCACTGGATTAGGAATCGCTTTAAATATTGACTTTTTAATGGCTAAGTGGGGTTCATAAGAAGTTACATCGCAATTAGAACAGGGCAGTGAAGTAATCATAAAACTGCCAAAATAAAAATCGAAATTTTAATATGAGGAATTTACTCTTTCTAGCATTTTTTTTCTCGCTCCTTAGCTGTGGCAGTCGAAAGGACATTATTGATGCTAATTCTGATGGCTATTATCAGCTACAAGTATCACCTGCAGATGGTACCAAAAGTCTATTTGTTCATATAAATATTCCCGACATGCTGGCTGAACGCGAGTTAAAGCAGGTCATGATAAATACAGTTGAGGTGCCCTTCATATTCAACCAACAAGCAGGTTTTGTTGAGGTCTATATTCGAGACTATCCGCAGGCTAAAACTAAAGAAGAGAAAGAATCGGCCACTCTTTATCAGGAAATTACTCAAAAAGACTATTACAGCGCCAATCTTAAAATGGGTGCAGGATACTACGTTATTCCCGCTTTAAAAGAGTTAGAAAGTGAGGAGCTGGAATTAGTGGCGCCACCAAGGTAATAAGTTAAAAAGCCTGAGGTTTGTTAATTATTGTTTATGATTAATTTATTATTGTTTATCAATAATAAATGTATCCTTGAGGATCTAATCTTCAAATATGAAAAAGACAATTTTATTCAAATCCTTAGTCGATGTTCTATATACCCTTCAGGTTATAGGGTTTATCGCAGTACTAATCATGATTCCCTTTGGACTAGTCAATATCACCAATGAAAATGCGAGTGCGGAGAAGTGGGATTTGTTTTATTGGCTTGTATTTACCTTCACCTTAGTTAAGTCTTTGGTATTTCTAAGGGGTTTGTACTTTTTAAGAAGAATAGCAAGAATATTATTATCAGATAAATATTTTTCAGAAGACATTATTCGTTACCTGAGAAAATCAGGAAATCATTTTTTGCTTTCCAGTCTGATCTCATTTGCCCTTATTTTAGCCCAATGGATTGGTAAAATAGTGGATGGTAAAATTGAGTTGGGTTACGATCAAGAATTATTAGTGCCACTGTTTTTAGCGATTATTGGAATATTTTTCATCATTCAAAGTGGCACACTTGATCTTGCGAAGAGTTTGAAGGAAGAAAATGAATTAACGGTATAGCTTATGGCGATTATAATCAACCTCGATGTTATACTAGCCAAAAGGAAAATGAAGAGCAAAGAACTGGCTGAAATAGTGGGCATAACAACCGCAAATATCTCAATTTTAAGATCTGGTAAAGCCAAAGCGATTCGTTTCACAACTTTAGATGCTATTTGCAAAGCACTCGATTGTCAGCCTGCAGATATTTTGCAATATTCCGAAAGCGAATAAAACCTTTATCAATTTAACGACCTACTTCTTATCCGTCTTTACCTTAAAACTGGGTGCCTCATAGTCTTTTGGCAAATAGTCGGCAGGAATAGTAGTCATATTTCCATCTCGCGCAGCGCGATAATGGGGAGAAAGAATTTCAATGCCTTGCTCATTAAATACATCTTGAATATTCTGATGTAAATTAGAATAAATAAGCGCTTGCTTTTGCGCTTCACGCGTGTAGGCATTGATCTGATAAGCGACATAAAAGTCTTCTAAGCTGGTTTGCAAAACGAAAGGCTTTGGATTCTTCAGCAAGAACTCGGTGCGCTCTGCGGCCTCATTTAAGGCGCTGTGTACCTTTGGCCAAGGAACATCGTAACCAATAGTAACACTGCTGTGAATAATTAAGCCTAGTTCTTTACTGGCACTGGTATAGTTAGTGGTGTTTCCATTAAGTACCGCCGAATTGGGAATGGTAATTATTTCATTTTTAATGGTGCGTAAACGCGTTACCAAAAGTGTCTTTTCCAAAACATCGCCCGCTACATCGCCAATCTTTATACGATCACCAATTTTAAAGGGACGCATATAGGTAATTACCAATCCCGCCACCATATTAGCAATAGCAGAGGAGGAGCCCAGGGAAAATAATACCCCAATAAAAACCGATACGCCTTTAAATATGTTGGAATCGGAGCCAGGTAAATAAGGGAAAATTAGCACGAACATAAAAGCATAGAGCAGAAAACGCACAATGCTATAGGTGGGCATCGACCAGTCGGCATGGAAGCCAGCTATTTTAAGTTTTTCTTCTTCAATTTCACTGAAAATATACTTTACAAAGCGAATCACATAGCGCATTACAAAGTAGATGACCAAAATACTAAAGAGGTTAGGGAGGTAATCCCATACCGAAAAAATTAAACTTTTAAAGGGCGACCAAATGAGTTGGAAAAGGGTATTAGCCCAATTTCTTGAGAAGGGAAAAATGCTAAATATTAGTGGTAATGCGATGTAAAAGAGAATCGCATAAATGAGCCACTGAAAAAGTTTGGCGAAAATACCAATGCCTTGCAGCTGCTGCGCTACGCTTAAAAAAGTATAGTCTTTATAAGAGAGATCTTTAAACCAAATATTCTCTTTCTGCTCTATTAGCAATAAGAGACGGTCTTTACCTTTGCTAACCAATCTTAGCGCAAGCCAAGTAAGGGCTATAACTACGATTACCAATAAAATGCGGATGGAAATTTTAATAAAGCTATTGTCTATTTGCGCCTGTGTAATGGAGCTTTTAATAAGCTCTAGTCGCTCTGCTGCCAAGCTTGCATAAGACTGATCTTCCCACAAGGCGTCACTTTCCGAAATGCTAGCAATAATATTATCGCGGTACAAAATATCGGCGCTACTCTCGGTTTTCGTCCATTTTAGGGAGTCTAAAAGCAAAAAGTCATTATCGTATAATTCTTGAATTTTTCGACTTACACCTTGGGCCCTTTCCTCGGCGGTAGAGGCGCCAATTTTCGTGTAGATAAAATATAAGGTATCCGTTCCAGCGCCTAAAACTGGAAAGCCCTTCACCTTTTTCTTAAGGGAATTTATATGCGCTTTTTTCTGGTCAAGCCGAGATTGGGCGGCCGCCTCAATTTCGGCTAATTGCTTTAAGAGTTCGTCTTTCTGTAAGTTATCGGTAGTTTTTAGCTTATTGATTTGTTCTTCTAAATCTTGCTTCTTCAAAGAGTCAAGTTTTCTTAGCTGTTCAACGTGCTTTATCCTTTGATTGTAAAGGGAAAGTATGCTATCGTTTTCATTGCCTTCTTGAACATTATTTTCTAGACGGTTGGTGTCTATTTGTGACCAGCCAGAAAGACCAATTATTAAAGCAGAAAGTAGGATGTAGAACTTAGCGGTTTTCAAGATGTGCTTACAATTTGGGTTTCAATGTTCATGGCGAAGTTTAAACTTTTTTCTCAATTCGATGACACTTCTTGAAAAGATCCAAATTTTAAAGTTTTTCGCTCGTATTATAGACTCTCGTATTAATCAAATATTTTGCTACCTGACGGCATGAATTTACGGAGAAAAGGAATTGTAATCATGGTTTTAGGGTTTAAAATTTTATATTTGTTCAACCTTTTTTCGATGTATTTTACTAAGCTTGGCTACTTCATTATTTTTATTTGTCAATGTTACTTTTCATTTTCCCAGTCTGCAAATAGCGTTGGATCGGGTAACTCGATAGATTTTGACAGCAATGACGATCGGGTAAATCTAGGCCCAGTTCTTAATAATCTTACACTTCCCCTCACCATTATGGCTTGGGTAAAGCCCAACCCTCAAACAACAATTAATCCCGTTTTCTCCAGTAGCAGTGCTGGTTCTGACTGGCATGGAATATGGCTTCATGTGGCAAGCAATAGGGTACAGGCCGCTTTTGCAGATGGGGATGGTGGCTTTGGTACGGCTTCGCGAAGAGTTAAGGTTTGTAATTATACAAACTTGCATAATGACTGGTTCCATGTTAGCGCTGTTATTGTCAATGCAAATGATATTAAGCTATATGTAAATGGTATTGAGTTGCCGGGATCATATAATGGTAGTGCAACTCAATTAGTTAATAATCCAACGGGAGAAGCGGATATAGCTTACCATGAAAGAGGACCATCTAGCCCTATAGTTCATTTTAATGGGGGTATTGATGAGGTTCGCTTATGGGATGTTGCTCTTTCAGAAAGTCAAGTGAGAGATCAAATGTGTCGTCAAGTTTTAGCCTCTGAACCAGGATTAATTGCGGCTTGGGATTTTAATGAAGGAAATGCGAGTAATACCATAAATGATGTAAAGGGCCTACTCAATGGAACGAGAATAGGAGGTGCTCTTACTGAGCTGTCTTCGGCACCGGTAGGTAATAGCTCTACTTATTTGTATGGTACACAAAGCGCTTTACCCCTTAATATGCAGCAAGCCCAAATCGATGCGGTATCGATTCAGGCAGATCCAGGAACAGATGGTATTCATCTTTACCGAGTTGATTTTCCACCCGTAAACCAAACAGGAATGTCTTTGCCTAATGGCTTAAATCATTATTATGGTGTTTACTCCATAAATCCGAATCAGAAATTCACGGTTGATTATAATTTAACCACACCATTTTATAGTCCTAATATTTATGAATTGGCTTATCGCAATCATAATGCTTCACCAACATGGGTGACTTTCCCGGGCTTTTTTGGTCCTAGCGTAAATCGAAGTAACAGGGGGCGACATGAGGAATATGTGATTTCGGGTTCATGCTCCGCGCCCGGGATTTTACCGCCCCTTTTTTCTTCTTGTAATCAAGTGCAAATAAATCTACCCGCTACCGTTTCCTCCATACTTTGGAATGATGGCGACACTAGCAGGTCTAGAACTTTTTATCAGAATGGAACTTATATTTTAACCGGAGTTAATCAGAATGGATGTGGTTTTTCGGATACAGTTTTTGTAGAGATTTTGGAGCCTAATTTTAACCCTATGCCAGATGTAAAAGTTTGCGATAGTGTTATTATAGACTTAGGCTCAGACTTACTTAGCATTAATTGGGACAATGGTAGTTCTAATCCACAGAGAGTCATTTATAATGCGGGAACTTATCATTACGAGGCAGTTCCCTGTTACAGGTTGCACCGTTTTAGATACTTTTATAGTCCGACCAATATTTTCGGCTAGTATTTTAACGAGTTCACTATTTGGTACTGAGCGTTCCTATTGTGTGGGAGATACCTTGAAATTAAATATTCCAAGCGATTTAGATGTGAGACTTTTAGATGGGCGTAGCTTCAATAATTACGAAATTACCACGACATCTATTTATAGATTGAGCATTTCCGAAGCTTGTATTGATACGACTCTCTTTGTTTCCTACGATTTTTTCGACTGTAGCTGCGAAATGTTTATTGCCAATGCTTTTACGCCTAATGGAGATGGCTTAAATGATAAAATTAGGCCGCTCAGTAATTGTGATCTCAACTATTACCATTGGAGCATTTATAATCGTTGGGGGATATTAATCTTTGAATCTTATGACCCTGAAGAATATTTTGACGGAACCTTTAATGATGCCGAAATTAATAGCAGCACCTTAGTTTATAAAGTCGCCTACGGTAATGTGTATAGGCAAAGTACCGAAAGTGGTACTATTCAGATAATACGCTAGCGGAGGTTTTATGTGCTCTATTTCCTTTTCAAATCACCATCAATTAAATCGTAAAATTCTTTCGCTCGCCGGCTCAGAGGGAAATTCTCGATGATTCGATTTCGCGCACTTTCTCCTAAGGCTCTTTTTTCAAGGCTAGCTTTCTGATACATTTTCGCGAACTCCTCCAATAAGAGCTGAGAGTCATATTTCTCTAGAATTAAGCCAGTATCACCAATAATTAAGGGTAAACCATTAGCAGCAGAACCAATAGGAATACAGCCGCTTAACATGGCTTCGCAAATTCCATTAGGAAAGCCTTCGGAAATAGAAAGTTGCAAACAATACTCACTTTCAATAAGTAGCTTAAAGAACTCTTCCTGCTCTAAAGGGGGAAGGCATTCTACATTAGTTGGAATATCATTTCTTAACTTTTTATACTCTTCGTGAAAACCAATAATTCTAAATTTCGAATCTGGATATGCATTGGCTAGTACAAACAATAAATCTATTCCTTTGCGAAGGAAATTCATTTCATTGGGAACGTAAGCGATGCAAACAAAGGTATTAGGAACTTTTTGCGCCATGTCTATCGTGAACCTTTCCGCTTCATAGCCATTGTAAATGGTGGTACATTGGGCTTTGATGTTGGGAAAGAAATGTTGATACCCTTGATAGGAATTATCGTAATAGGTATCATGATAATAAGCTAATGACTCATGCACTGGAATGATATGGTGCGCCAATCGATAGGAATTTTTAATAAACCAAGACCAGGTAGGCTTACGTAAGCTCCCGTATTTAAAGGAAGGATAAGAAACAGCTTCCGTTCCGCCTAAAATAATATGAACTCTTTTACCAAGAATTTTACCCAAGAAAGCAGGTAAAATGGACCAATATCCCGCGAACATGATCATAACGATATCAGCAGTCCAAACATGTTGCATTAAGAAAGCAAACTGTTGGAAGAATCTAAATGGCACTTGAGATTTATCTCTCCAGTCATGCTCAGCGTAAATAACTTTATAGCGCGCTTCTAGAAACTTTAAATCTTTTTTTACGAAAGTGGCCTTATTGGGGGCTAAATATAGCAGTTTAGTCATACCACAATTTTAGGTCACGATTTAATAAGGCTTCTAGCTTCTGAACGTCTTCTTTAAAGTAAGCGCGCAGTTCGCTTTTAAACTCTGGCCGTAAATCTTCACGCTTGGCAATTACCCGGTTCTTAGCTAAAAGCTTAACCATGGGACCAGATCCCATCTTAAAGCCTAAACTTCGCTTTAGGCGATAAAGCGCTTTATTCTGAGTAAGGGATGAAATGCTTTTACCCAACGATTGGTTTTTTGTTTTGGCGGCAACATTTATGGCACTGAAATCAGTCCTTCCGTCATCATTAAGCCCTAAAAAATGCAATAGTTTTTTGTATTCAGCTTGCGTGTCATTTTTAAAGTCGTCGTAAATAATAAAGTGGATCTGTTCTGGGTCAGAAACACACTTTAGTAAGCTTTCTACCTGAGTACCCAATTTACCTACTTTACCATATTGTAAGAGTTTAGGCTCGGGACAAGTAGGGGGCAGGGCCTGAGCATTCAAGCGCTGATCTTGCAGGCGCCAGGCCTTCTCAAAATCGTCTTCGTTTTCCATTACTCCTAATAAATAGGTGCTATGTAAAGCATAAACTAGTTCGGCAGGTTCGCGCAGCATTACTACGAATTTAGCATCTGCCTTGAGCGATAGTATATTTTTTACGGCAAGCTCCGAAAAGAGGTACCAAACAGAGCCTTCTCCTTTTAGCTTAGTACTTTCAAGGTTTGGAAACGCAAAATCTAAATACTCATCTAAAGTTTTAAAAAGCTCTTGCTCTTTATGATCCGTATTAAAGAAATTAGTTTCTTTAGGATGCGAAAATAATACCTCTGGGTTGTCACTTAAATAAGCAGCCATGGCAGTGGTTCCGCATTTTGGCGCTCCCAAAATATAGAAATCGGGTAATTCCTCTAATCTTTCCCGCTTGGATATCTCGAACTTATTGCTCGAATTTGCTGTAGCCATAATTCGTTAAGAGTGATCCTGTTATACTTTCGATATTTTTAATTTCCTCTTTGTTTAGTAACTCTCGCCACTTTTCGAGAGAGGTGCGATTAATTTTTCGTTGTGAATTTTTATGGTGCGCAATGGTTCCATCGCCGCTAAAGGCTCTGCGCTCGGTAAGCATCGTAGCCTGGAAATCTATGTTTAAGAAGAGGCAGACCTTACGGATAATAGCTTCTGGTTCCATAACTAAATCTTCGTACTTGATCAGCATAGTACTGCTCTTAGAATTTTGTCCTAACTTTTCAAAGGCCACAATCGATGCTTTCCAACGTAAGGCACTTTCATGTAAATGTGGATTTATTTCGCTCTTGCGGAAGGAGGAAGCAACCGCGCGTGGGTCTCTCAATACAAATACAAACTTGGCATTAGGATATAGTTTTAGAATCCATTTTAAACGCAGGGTATTAAAAGGAGTTTTATCTCCCCAGCGACTAGCGCCTATTTTATGTTTCTTAATATATTCTTGGTAGATATAGTCAATGATAGCTCTAAGTGATTGTTTTTCAGGGCTTAACTCATACAGCTCGCTGATATTTTTCTGTAAATCTGTTTTCCAAAGTTTAAAGTTGGTATGTCGTAAAAACTCGCCGAGAGACAAGGATATTAAGCGTTGCCAACCACTTTCTCCGCCGATATAATATTGCTTTACTGCATTAGGAATAGCGCCATGCGATTCAGGAGGAATGCAAATGTCGGGATGTTGATTAAGGATGGTTCTTAATAAGGTCGTGCCTGATCTTCCCGATCCAATTAAAAAAAATGGCGATGCTCCTTTTTTCTCAAGAGCCGTAGCTAATGGTATTTTCCTCGGACTAAAGAGTGAAAGTATAGCACTAATCCTTAATGTAAGAGGGTTGAGAAAAGCCTGTAAGCTTTCGTGTTTTACATTATATCTCATCGCGTGCAAAATAAAGGTTTTTGCCTCTTTCAGCCGCGCCTAAAAGTAAATTTGAAAGGTTTACCTATTTTAACGTGAATTCGACAATAAATTAGAGCCTCAGATTTTCAATGGAAGGAAAAGACTAGTCTGGATCGTGCAGCTGTAGCGGGCTACAGCAAATGAGCTAGATGCAGGATTTTCATTTTTATTGGAAAATCCGTTTAGGCCT
>PZPB01000102.1 GCA_003045865.1 Bacteroidota bacterium
AGGTAGAAACAAAAAAGAGAGCGAGGAAAAATCCTGCTCTCTTTTAAAGTACCCAAGGCCGGAATCGAACCGGCACGGCCGAAGCCATTGGTGTTTGAGACCAACGCGTCTACCAATTCCGCCACTTGGGCATTAGTGAAATTGGGCGGCAAATATAGCCAATTAATTGGATCTAGTTCAACAGAGATCCTGCTCTTGGAAAATTTTCACACCCGTTTTGATCATGGAGCGAATTTCAGTTTTTAAGTCTTCATTCAAATGCTTGATGTGGAAGCATGTTTTACCCTTCAGCATTTTTTGTAAGTCTGGACTTAGCTCAAATCTATCTACATGAGTGTAAAGCGGAAAGAAATAAAAACGAACGTCTTTGGGCTTAGGCATGATGGAAGCAAAGTAAAAGCCATCTACTTTTTGCTTGCCTTGCATCGCTTCTTTAGTGCCGCATGCCTCTAATACTTCTGTCTCATTTTTACGAATGCGTAATAAGGGCTGTTGCTCAATAAGTACCTGTCTTAAAAAAGCTTCAATTTGGCTAAGGTCTTTGATCATTTACTTCGTAAAACGTGGGTCTGTAGGCATTTCGGTACCGCATTTATCACAAGTTCTTAATTCTTGCGACTGGTAAAATTCACCGAAACGGGGTAGAAAGTCTTTTTCGATATTACTCAGCGGAAAGTAAGTTTCATGCAGTTTATGGTTACAATTATCGCAAAACCACATTAAACCATCTTGATGTGCCTCTTTTCGAACGCGTTCGATAACTAAGCCAACCGAACCTTCAGAACGCATGGGTGAATGGGGAACCTTGGCTGGTAGAAGAAACATGTCGCCTGGGCCGAGATTAATATCTACCGGATGACCATCATCTTGTATGCGTACCGTAATGTGTCCTTCTAATTGGTAAAATAGCTCCTCAGTTTCATTATAGTGGTAATCTTTACGCGCATTAGGGCCGCCAACAACCATTACAATATAGTCTTCCCCTGCAGGGTAAAGGTTTTTATTTCCAACCGGCGGTTTTAGTAAATCGCGGTTTTCATCAATCCATTGCTGGAGATTAAAGGGTTTTGCTATGGCCATACTAATTCTTTCTACGAAGGTAAATTACTAAAACAAAAAACCCCGCATTTGCGGGGTTTTAATGTTTTGGGAACAGTAAAAATTACATTTCACTGTGCTCTGCGTGATCTTCGCCTTCAGCGTGATCATGCATTTCTTCCATAGCTTCTTCACCAGCTTCCATAACAGTATCCATTACTTCTTCAGTAGCTTCAACTGCTTCTTCTACAGCTTCTGTAGTTTCTTCCACTACCTCAGTAGCTTCGTCAGTTGTGGCTTCTTCAGTAGCAGGGGCGTTACATGCAACAGCTGCCGTGAAAATTAATGCGAACGCAAAAAAACTTACTTTTTTCATCCTTCTCTCTAGATTTGGTTGTTAAACAATAAGATGCAAATGTATACAATTTTTAAAGCCTTGTAAGTCAGTCGGCTGAGAAATTATTTTTTAAGTAAATTACTCATGTTTAAGTGCTTAGCTAATTCCGAGGCCAAATCCTCCCTTTTTATGCGCTCTTGTTGCATCGTATCACGGTTCCGAAGGGTCACAGTTCCGTCTTCTTTTGTTTGAAAATCGACCGTAATGCAAAATGGTGTACCAATCGCATCATGGCGACGATAGCGTTTGCCAATTGCATCTTTTTCATCATACTGTACCGAATACTCCAATTGCAGCTCGCCTAAAATTTCTCTTGAAATTTCGGGTAAGCCATCTTTCTTAACAAGCGGTAAAATGGCCGCTTTTATAGGTGCTAAAGGCATAGGTAACTTCAATACGATGCGATCGCTGCCGTCTTCTAAAACTTCTTCTTGGTAAGAAGAAGAGAAAAGAGCTAAGAACATACGATCCAAACCAATAGAGGTTTCCACTACGTAGGGAACATAATTCTCGCCTAACTCGGGGTCGAAGAATTGTAGTTTTTTACCACTGTGCTCTTCATGCGCTTTAAGGTCGAAATCGGTTCTACTATGTATACCTTCCAATTCTTTGAAGCCAAAGGGGAAGTTAAACTCTATATCGGAAGCGGCATTAGCGTAATGTGCTAATTTTTCGTGATCGTGGAAACGGTAGTACGATTCGTCTATGCCTAGACTTTTATGCCAAGCCAAGCGTTTTTCTTTCCAGTATTCATACCATTTAAGTTCTTCACCAGGGCGAACAAAGAATTGCATTTCCATTTGTTCAAACTCACGCATGCGAAAAATAAATTGGCGCGCAACAATCTCGTTTCTAAATGCTTTTCCCGTTTGGGCAATACCAAAAGGAATTTTCATGCGACCGGTTTTCTGAACATTGAGGAAGTTTACAAATATTCCTTGGGCCGTTTCCGGACGTAGATACAGTTTAGAAGCACCTTCGGCCGTTGAGCCCATTTGGGTACTAAACATTAAATTGAACTGACGAAC
The DNA here is from genome assembly GCA_003045865.1 of Bacteroidota bacterium. GTDB lineage: Bacteria > Bacteroidota > Bacteroidia > Flavobacteriales > Schleiferiaceae > Croceimicrobium. Next base: position 2,464 of record PZPB01000102.1, read on the forward strand.
TTCTGTCCAGTTTTTAGAACCGCTGATGGGGCAAACAATGCCTTTCTCTTCAATAAGCGCTTTTACATCGTCAAGATCCTCCGCGTTTAAACTGCGGGCTAAACGTTGCACACTTTCCTCGGCTTCGTCTAGATATTTTTTTACGCGTGGATTGGTTTCGGCGTATAATTTCGCATCGAAAGTTTCGCCAAATCGCTTCGCGGCTTTTTCAATTTCTTTGGCAGCTTTTAGGCGCAGTTTTTCAGCATAGTCTTCTATTAAAACATCTGCACGATAGCGTTTTTTACTGTCCTTATTGTCAATTAAAGGGTCGTTAAAGGCGCTGGTATGACCAGAGGCATCCCAAGTTTTTGGGTGCATAAAAATTGCGGCATCAAGGCCCACAATATTTTCGTGCATTTGCACCATGGATTTCCACCAATAGTCGCGTATATTTTTCTTTAATTCCACACCGTTCTGACCGTAGTCGTAAACGGCTGATAATCCGTCGTATATCTCGCTGGAAGGGAAAACAAACCCATACTCCTTGGCATGGGAAATTACTTTCTTAAAAAGGTCGTCTTGATTCATGGCGGCAAAGGTAATTAGCTTTTAGCAATTTGGCTTTTTAATTATGGTAATATCAGAAGCTATAGATTAGTATCCGCTTTAAATAAAACCATTGGCAAATTACTTAGGCTCTGTTTTTTTGCGCTTTCGCTAGATGCGTTTTTAAAGATGCTTTTGCTTCAAATATATCTTGGGAAACCAAAAAGACTTACTTAAAAAGCAGCACGGCGTTTTCAGAGAAAAGTTTAACAGAGATAGCAAGGAGGATGACGCCAAAAACTTTGCGTAGAACATTAAGTCCACCTTCACCTAATAATTTTTCGAGCCAAGCGGCACTTTTTAAAACGGCAAAAACTAAGATGCAATTAATCAGAATGGCAACCACAATGTTTTCGGCTTCAAATTCGGCGCGAATACTTACTATGGTAGTCATGGTTCCGGCTCCAGCAATAAGAGGGAAGGCTAGGGGTACGATGGAGGCCGATTTGGGCTCTTCGTCTTTAATGAGGTTAACCCCTAAAACCATTTCTAAAGCTAAAATGAATAGAACAAAGGCCCCTGCAACGGCGAAGGAATTAATATCTACTCCTAAATATTTTAATATACTTTCTCCAAGAAAGAGGAAGACGATCATAATGCCGGCGGCAACTATGCTAGCCTTCTCACTTTGGATGTGTCCCACTTTATTTCGTAGGGAAATAATTAGAGGGATGCTGCCCATGATATCTATTACTGCAAATAGAATCATGGTAGCGGATAGGATCTCTTTAAAGCTAAAGTTCATGCGGTTTTAATTTGGGCCGCGAAAGTACATTCTTTAATTCCTTAAATTATAGAAAATTTAAAGAATTAATAGAGACTTAACTTATGAGCTATAACTTTGGTTTAAAGGTGGTTATCTAGAAACTTTAACGTTAACTGCGCTTGGTCCTTTGGGGCCGTTTTCAGTTTCGTAAGTAACTAAGTTTCCTTCTTTAATTTCTTCGGTTAAAGCATTAATGTGAACGAACACACTTTGGCCACTTTTCTTGTCTTTAATAAAACCATAACCTTTAGAGTGGTTAAAGAAAGTAACCGTACCTCTTTTAATAAGATCGGCTGCTTCTTCTTCGGCGGTGCGCTGTGGAATACCGATTTCTATACTTTTAGCTTTAACCTTTTCCGCTGCTTCGGGCGGTGTATCGTGGAAGTTACCATATACATCCATGTAAGTGATATTGTCACCCTTATCTTCTGGATTGGCTTTTCTTTCCTCTTTGCGTTTGTTTTTCAGCTCCTTCTTCTTTAGGCGCTTTTTTTCTCGTTCCTTTTTGCCGAAGGTTTCTTGTGATTTACCCATTTGAAAATTAAAAATTTGGTTATTAGTCTTGAATAAAAGTGTAGGCTTTTCCGGTCTTGCCTGCTCTACCTGTTCTCCCCACGCGGTGGATATAGCTATCCATAGTTTTGGGAACCTGGTAATTTATTACGTGACTTACGTCTTCTACGTCAAGTCCGCGAGCGGCAACATCGGTAGCCACCAACACTCTAATCTTACCAGTTTTAAAAGCATTTAGTGCGTTTTGACGGTAATTTTGGGTTTTGTTACCGTGAATTTCATCGGCTTTAATTCCTGCCTTACTTAATTGGCTACGCACTTTACTAACCCATCTTTTTGTTTCAGCAAAAACTAAAACCTTTTCAAATTCTGGGTTATCAATTAAATTAAGAAGGACTTGAAATTTGTTCTCACCCTCCGCAATTTTAATAATATCTTGTTCTATGTGATCATTGCTTGCTTCACCACTACTAACTTTTACTTCTACCGCATTGGTAAGAAGTCGGTCAATCTGGTTACGCTGAGTTTTGTCTAAGGTTGCCGAAAATAGCATCGTGTGCTTACGGTTACGCATGGCACTGGTAATGCGGTTTACGTCCTTTTCAAAACCCATGTCTAGCATACGATCGAATTCGTCGAGTACCAATACTTTAAAGTCGCGGAAATCTAAAGCGCCACGATCAGAAAGATCGAGTAAACGCCCTGGGGTTCCTACTACCAAGTCTGGTCTGCGACGAGCGCGATCTACATCACGGTTAATATTGGTGCCACCAATAAAGCAGCTGCTTTGGAAGTTCATACCGCGGCTAAGGCTACGATACTCTTCTTCAATTTGTACGGCTAATTCGCGGGTAGGAGCTAAGACTAAAATGGCTTCCGTTTTGGTATCGCGCAATTGCTTGTCGATAATAGGAATTAAGAAAGCAGCGGTTTTTCCCGTTCCTGTTTGGGCAATGCCTAAAAGGTCACGGTTATTTAATAGGTCTTCGATGCTACGATCTTGAATTTCGGTTGGCTTTTCGTAGCCTTTGTGGGCTAAAGCACTCTTTAACTTCTCGTGTATGGGAAAGTCGGCAAAAGTACGCTCAGAAACATAGTTAGTTATCTCACGTGCTTGTGCTTGTTGCTGCAAGTCTTCTGCTTTTAAATTTGATTCTTGACCCTTTTTCTTTCCTCTGTTAGGAGAACTAGGTCTTCTTGTCGCGTAGCCGTTGTCCGGACGCGAAGTCTTCTTGCGATAATCGCTCATATTTTTTGGAATAGTGGTATGTGAATGTGCGGAGCTATATTTAGCTAGCCTGCACTCTACCGAGTTGGTAAAGCATTTGTCCGTGCTTCTTTAAAGCATCGGCAAAACTGCTTTGACAGTGATATGGAATACCATATTCACGCGCTGTTTCAGACACTATCTTGGAGAGTTTCCTATAGTGTACATGACTAATATTGGAGAACAGGTGATGTTCTACCTGATAATTTAGGCCACCGATTAACCACGAAAAGATGCGACTCTTAGGTGAGAAATTTGTGGTGGTACTTAATTGATGAACGGCCCAATTATTATCCATTTTACCATCTAGATTTGGTAAAGGATATTCAGAACTTGGCATTACATGCGCAGTTTGGAATATAATAGACAATAAGAAACCCGTGATAAGGTGCATAATTAGGAATCCAATAATTACCCACCAAAAATGAGGGGCAAAAAACATCGGAAGCACTAATATAAAGCCGAAGTAAACCACTTTACCGGCGGCAATTTTAAAGATACGTGAACGCAGTTCTGCTTTGGTTTTTATTAAACCCATTTTGTGGTAACGAATTGCGCGCTTATAGTCGGTATAAGTTAATTTAATTAGGGTCATTAAACCATAAAGAAACCAAGCATAAACAAACTGGAAACGATGAACGTCTTTGAAATCATCGTGCGGTGAAAATCTTAATAAAGGAGGTCCAATTATATCTTCATCGGCCTCATGAATATTGGTATAAGTATGATGCAATACATTGTGCTGTAGGCGCCAAATGGATGCGTCACCGCCTAACATGTTCATTACTAAACTTGCAATATTGTTAACGGTGCGACTAGAAGAAAAAGAACCGTGATTAGCATCGTGCATAATATTCATGCCGATGCCTGCAGTGCCTAAACCCATTAAAACCCAAAGAAAGGTGAAAACCCAAAAATTGGTAATGGCGCCACTTACTAACAGGGCAAAAGGACCAAAGTACAAAGCCAGCATCGCAAAAAACTTGATCCAAATGGGCCAACCTCCTTGTTTAGAAATATTGTTATCGCTGAAATACTTGTTTACTCTTTCGTTTAAAGTTTTGAAAAACTGTAAATCTTGAGTGCGGGAGAACTTGTAATTATGAATAAGACAGTCTTTTTAGGTAGTGCTTCACTACTATTAATCAATTTAGCTGTAAATGATCTTAGCTAAATCGATTACGAAGGAAGGTATTTCACCAACCGCTAAGAGAATATTTGCGGCGAAGGTAATTATAATTTCGATATCAAACTTCTTTTTCTATCTTTCATTGAGGTTCGAGCACTTATTGGTGCTTAGGGTCAGCCCTTGATCCTTGCCCATATTAATTTCGCTTAATTATAAGGAGGTGCCTATGATTGCCTAGCTCTTCGTAATATTGCTGCTATGATAGCACATGGTAAAACCGTAATTTCTCAAGACCTTTTTGAAGAGCAGTTTGTTTGTGATTTAAAGAAGTGTAAAGGAGCTTGTTGTGTGGAGGGAGATGCAGGTGCTCCTCTTGATCTGCAAGAAGTTAAAATTTTAAAAGAGGAATACAACCACATAAAACCCTTTCTCCGCAAGGAAGGAATAGAAGCAATTGAAAAACAGGGAACGGCCATTATTGATGATTACGATGGGGAGTTTGTTACGCCTTTGGTAAACGAAAAGGAATGTGCCTATGTAGTGTTTGATGACAAGGGAACTACGCTTTGTGGTATTGAGATAGCTTGGAGGGAAGGTAAAACCTCTTTTCGAAAACCCGTGTCTTGCCACTTATATCCGATCCGCATTCAAAGTTATCCTTCGTTCGATGCTATTAACTATCACAAATGGGAAATATGCAGCCCAGCTTGTTCTTTGGGTAAAGAGTTGAAGGTGCCTGTTTACAAGTTTGCGAAAGATTCCCTTATTAGAAAGTACGGTGAAGATTGGTATAGTGAACTTGAGGTGATAGCTGAGGAATGGTTGAATCGTTAAGCGCATAGAAATCAGTTAACTGATTTAAATCATTGAAGATTAGTTGTTAAGCATTTGTTTTCAGTAGGTCGATTTTCTCACTTTCTGCCAAGGTTTTTAACAATCAGTGTGGATTACTATTGATAATATTTTTCCAAATAAGTCTTGGTTTTTTTCCAACTCCCGTCTTTGTTGGCTTTGCCTGATATTCGTTAAAAACCCCTTGTTAACAAGTGGGGGTAAATGTGGAAAAGTAGAGGTTGCGAGGCCTTGATTCATTAGTCATATTTGTATAAGAACCAAAAGGGAGGTTTTCATCGAAACGATTAATTTTAAGTCTAAAAATCTGTTAAACAGGTTTTTACCAATTTTCAATTATGGCTATACTCCCCAATAACAAGGCGTTAACAAGTAAAGAGATTAAATGAAGGAGCAGGAACCAATTTTAAAAGAGAATAGCAACCGATTTGTACTTTTCCCTATCGAGCATCATGATATCTGGGAGTACTATAAAAAGCAGGAAGCCAGTTTTTGGACCGCAGAGGAAATAGATCTACAACAGGATATTACCGATTGGGCAAATAAGCTAAATGAGGAAGAACGTTATTTTATAAAACACATCTTAGCATTTTTCGCCGCTAGTGATGGTATAGTAAATGAAAATCTAGCTGAGAACTTTGTTAATGAGGTACAGTATACGGAAGCTAAGTTTTTCTATGGTTTCCAAATTATGATGGAGAATATCCACAGTGAAACCTATTCCTTATTGATTGACTCTTATATTAAAGATACAGAAGATCGTAATCGTCTTTTCAGAGCCATCGAAAATTTTGAGGCTATAAAGCGCAAAGCCGATTGGGCTTTGAAATGGATTGAAAGTGATTCTTTCGCGGAGCGTCTAGTGGCCTTCGCAGCCGTAGAAGGTATTTTCTTTAGTGGTGCTTTTTGCTCGATTTTCTGGTTAAAGAAAAGAGGCTTAATGCCAGGTTTGACCTTTTCTAACGAATTGATTTCACGTGACGAAGGTTTGCATTGCGATTTCGCCGTACACTTACATAACAAGCATCTTATAAATAAGGTGCCGAAAGAAAGGATTAAGGGCATTATTACCGATGCCTTGGATATAGAGCGTGAGTTTATCACGGAGTCTTTACCGGTAAACCTGATTGGAATGAACTCGAAACTGATGACTCAGTACTTAGAGTTTGTAGCGGATCGTCTATTAGTAGAGTTGGAATGTGAGAAAGTTTATAACGCTGAAAACCCCTTCGACTTCATGGAAATGATCAGTTTACAAGGGAAGACTAACTTTTTTGAGAAGCGCGTGGCGGAATATCAAAAAAGTGGCGTAGTGCAGGGTAGTCAGTCGAATAACATTGAGTTTGACGCTGATTTTTAGTTTTAAAGCAACCGATAAAAGATAGTAGATGTTCGTATTAAAAAGAGACGGGAGAAAAGAGGCAGTTAAATTCGATAAGATCACTGCTAGAATACAAAAACTGTGTTACGGACTGAGTGAGTTGGTGGATCCAACCTCAGTAGCCATGAAAGTTATTGAAGGAATTTACGAGGGGGTAAGTACTTCAGAATTAGATAGCTTGGCAGCAGAAGTGGCCGCTAGTTTAACGACGCGTCACCCAGATTATGCCCAGCTTGCCGCAAGAATCGCCGTAAGTAATTTACATAAAAACACGAAGAAGTCCTTTAGCGAAACTGCAGAAGATCTTTACAACTACGTAAATCCTAGAACAGGCTTACATTCTCCACTTCTCGCGAAGGATGTTTTGGAAATTATCCAAAAAAATGCCGAGCTTTTAGATTCTACTTTAATTTACGATCGTGACTTCGGTTATGACTATTTCGGTTTCAAAACCTTAGAGCGCTCTTACCTATTGCGTATGAGTGGTAAAATTGTAGAACGTCCTCAACACATGATTATGCGTGTGGCGATTGGAATCCACATGGACGATCTAGATGCAGCGATCGAAACCTACGATTTAATGAGTAAGAAATACTTTACTCATGCAACACCAACTTTATTTAATAGTGGTACGCCAAAGCCGCAAATGAGTAGTTGCTTTTTACTATCCATGAAAGATGATAGTATTGATGGTATTTACGATTCTTTAAAACAGTGTGCGCGCATTAGCCAAAGCGCTGGTGGTATTGGCCTAAGCATTCACAATGTGCGTGCAACAGGTTCGTACATCCGCGGAACCAATGGTACTTCTAATGGTATCGTACCAATGCTAAAAGTATTTAACGATACCGCTCGTTATGTAGACCAAGGTGGTGGTAAGCGTAAAGGTTCT
>PZPB01000103.1 GCA_003045865.1 Bacteroidota bacterium
CAAAAAGCTAGTCCAGCCTTTTCTAATATAGGAAGATCGTTTACATCATCGCCGATATAGGCGACTTCTTCAATGCTGAGATGGAGCGCTTCTAGCCATTCGTTCAAAACGTCAAGCTTAGGTCTTTTTCCTACATAGCAATGACTCATGGCGAGGTTTTCTGCGCGCTTTTCTACGATACCGGTAGAAGTTCCGGCCGAGATAATACCCGTGTACATACCTGCTTCTTGGGCGCGCTTTATGCCCATGCCATCCTTTACATTGAAGATTTTAGTGGAACTACCATCTTCGTTTACTATCATCTCACCGCGGGTAAGCACACCGTCACAGTCCATTACTAAAAACTTAATCTCTTTCGCCTCAAAGCTTAAGTCCTTTTCTAAAAGCTCATAAATTGCCAAATTCTCCTCAGCACAAAGGGTCAGTAGTAAACGCAAATCGATCGCTTCTTTGGCGTGAATGGCATGTAAAAGCGCATCTACCGCAAGGGAAGAAGAGGAGCTACTTTTTAGGTAAAGGAGGTTCTTTTCGAGACGATCCATAAATCTTAAGCTAAGGCTTTTCTTATGCGCATGGCTTTTTCTAAAATGCCCTCTAACTTACTTAACTCTAGCATGGTATAAGGGTCGCTTTGCGCAGTGTGGGGTGCTGGATGTGTTTCAATAAAAAATCCGTCGGCACCGGTTGCAATGGCAGATAAGGCAATGGTTTCAATCAATTGGGGATCGCCGCCGGTAACGCCTTCCGTGCGGTTGGGCTTTTGCACCGAATGAGTACAATCCATTATTACGGGCACGCCCAAAGTTTTTAAACGGGCAATGGCCGTTGCATCTACAATAAGGTCGGAGTAGCCGAAGCTCACGCCACGTTCGCAAACCCAAGCCTTATTATTACCGGTGCTTTGAATCTTTTGAATAGGCCATTTCATCGCTTCGGGGGAAAGAAATTGTCCCTTTTTAATATTTACGCCCTTACCGGTTTCACCAGCGGCAATAAGAAGATCGGTTTGGCGACAAAGAAAAGCGGGAATTTGCAGATGGTCTACATACTGCGCGGCTAGGGCTGCATCGGGACTTTCGTGGATGTCGGTGATGGTTTCGATACCTAATTCTTGCCCAATGTCGCGGAGAATTTCCAAGGCTTCAATATCGCCGATACCCGTAAAACTATCTAAACGCGAGCGGTTGGCTTTTTTAAAGCTGCCTTTAAAAATATATTCAATATCCAGTCGATCACAAATGGCTTTTACCTCGCGGGCAATGGAAAATGCCAGGGCACGATCTTCTATGGCACAAGGGCCGGCAATTAGTTTAAATCTCATCTTATTTTCTGGCTTGTTGTCCTAAATAACCACTGTGGTGGCGTTTGGCGTATTCTTCTTTGCTAAACTTAATTTTTTCCATCATTAGGATCACTACTAAATCACCTACCACCGTCATTACCGTAGTAGAAGTAGTAGGAGTGAGGCCTAAGGGACAAATTTCTTGGGGGTTACCGGTATATAATAATACATCGCTGAAATCAGATAATGGTCCATCGGGATGCCCGGTTAAACCAATGATTTGCATTTTCGGATGCATGTTTTTTACTAAGTATTCCAGCTCAATAATTTCGCGCGTTTTCCCCGAGTTCGAAATTAAAAACATCACGTCATTTTCTTGAACCATCCCCAGGTCGCCGTGCTGCGATTCGCTGGGGTGCAAGAAAATTGCTGGAGTACCAGTAGAGCTCAAAGTAGTGGCAATGTTTAAGCCAATATGCCCCGCTTTACCCATGCCGCTTACTACTACTTTACCACCTTTTTGATGCACTTGCTGGTAGATAAGTTCAATGGCTTTTTCTATTACGCCATCAACTGGTATATTGCGTATGGCCTCAATTTCCTTTTCAATGAGGCTAGAGATTTTTTCAGTTATACTCATATATTTTAGATTAAAATACCGTCACTCATTTCAATGATTCGGTCGGCGGTTTCCGCTAATTTGCGGTTATGGGTAATTATTACAAAACTGCTGTTAAACTCGCTGCGAATTTCGCCAAATAATCGGTGAATTTCTTGGGCATTATGGCTGTCCAAATTCCCGGTTGGTTCATCCGCTAAAATCAACTGAGGCTGATTCATTAAAGCGCGCGCCACAGCCACCCTTTGCTGCTCACCACCCGAAAGCTCAGAAGGTTTATGTTCTATTCGATCGGCTAAACCCATAAAATCGAGCAATTCGGCTGCGCGTTTAAGGGCCGCTTTTTTATCCTTACGGGAGATGAGTGCGGGAATGGCAATATTCTCCTGAGCGGTAAATTCGGGTAGTAAATGATGAAACTGAAAGATGAAACCCAAGTTAGCATTGCGAAAGCGCGCTAATTCTTTGGCACTTTTCAGATTAATATTTTCACCCTGAAAAAGTAGCTCACCGCTATCGGCATTTTCTAAAGTTCCCAAAATTTGCAAGAGGGTAGTTTTACCTGCTCCACTCGCTCCCATAATGGAAACAATTTCCGACTCATTAATATTGAGGTTCACGCCTTTCAGAACCTGCAGGTCGCCGTAACTCTTTTTTATGTTTCTTGCTTCTATCATTTTCTTCGGTTTGCCCAAGCACTGCGTGTTCGGTTATAGTCTAAAAAGTAGCTAAAGCGAATTGATAGATTATTTTGTACCGGCGCATCTAGTGCTTGTTCAATATTAGGTACATATCTATTTTCTATGGCATTCCCCGCGTTGGCCAAAGCTACACGATACAAAATTACCATTTCGCTGGCAGGGGCGAACCACCATGAAAAACGTAGGTCTAAGTTTAAGGTATTAAAGAAGAGGTCATAATTCTTTGCGGCGTCATTACTGCTTAATTTACCATTGGCCTCTAAATTATAGTATTCGCTGTATTCAACGCGGCTCCAAAACTGACGTAAACGCAAACCGAGGGAACTATTGGGGTTAAAAGCATATCTACCATCAATTAAAGCGGTAAAGTTTTGCACGTTTCGGCGTCCAAAAACAGGAGCCTTATTTTCTATACCCGCAAAGCCTCTATCATTATAAAATAAGTCGAAGGTAGCTTGGGGAATAATAAAGAAATGATCTCCGAGGCGAATACGTGGTTCTACATTAATGGTGTAGTGGTCGCGACTCCAGTCGAAACTGTGATCGTAATCGAAGTCTAAATCGAGGGCAAAAGGCTTGCGGTAATCGGTAGAAATAAAATAGCTAATGGCGTAGTTTACCGGTTTACTGAAATATCGGCCAGGCGTGCGCGCTTCAAAATAATCGAAAGATTCTTGCGGCCTCAAACGCAAACGAATTCCCGTTCCGGTGAAATCACGCAGCAAAAAGAAGCTATTAAAACCGAGGTAAAATTCTTCAAAACGCTGCGGTTGATAGAGCGTGCTGTACACACCGAATAAAGTGAAGCTGGTGCGGTTAAAAGGACCATTCGGCTTAAAAGTGAGGTATTCTACTTCGCTGTAATTGCGGATTAAGTTATTACGCGGCAGCAGTCCTAAGTCGTTGGGATTATAATTGTCGGTAAATACCTCCTGACGGGTAGCCCAGCGCCAATTGCCATCCACATCACCTAAGCGCAGGTAAATATTATGTCCTGTCTCTACGCTGTCGCCCTCATGAAAACGATCACTTCTTTTCACTTGAGCATCTATACGATAGGTACCGGAAGCATTGTAAATAGAAGCTAATAAACCCACTACGTTCGCATCTACATACTCGCCTTGACGCATTACATTGGTGTTTATCAAGCTTACGCTAGATGCGCGATTAATACGCTGATCGAGTACCAATACATTATAATTGGTGAGAGGTTCAAGCAGGTTTTGGCTTTCGCGGCCTGCCGAATCTACCGTTGAATAATTATTATCGGTGATGGCATTTAAAAAGCCGATACCGAGATTACCATTGGTACGTCCCGAAATTTTAGTGGCGTTTAAAAGTCGCGTGAATTCAGTTTTAACCGTTACATCAGCACTATCGTTGCCACTAAGATTGGCGTTGGTTATGTTTTTGGGTGCTCCACCAATACGGCGCGAATAGAATACATCGCCAATGCTAAAAAGCTCAGTGCCCTCATTAAAAAATTGCCTGTTTTCTTGAAAACGGTTTTCGAAAGGGGAGAGGTTGAGAATTTGCTGATCAAAGGCTACCTGACCGAAATCGGGAATTAAAGTCGCATCTAGCGTAAAGCTTTCGTTAATACCATATTTCAAATCAACCCCGGCGTTAAAATCGTAGCTGGTTGTGCCGTCAAAGTCATCTACATAAGTGGAGGCATAGGGCATTAAAGAAAAACGCACTGGTGGTTTAATGTTTCGAATGTTTTTAAGTATACCAGACTGGTATTCATAGCTATAGCCTGATGCTCGATCAATAAAGTTCCACGAATATTCTTTACGATTGCGTCGCACATTGCGGATAATATTAAAACCCCAATCTTTACTTAATTCATTCGGGAAACGCAGCGATATGTAGGGTATCATTAATTCGGCGCTCCAGCCTGAATCGTTTATTTGCACCGCACTCTTCCAAATGCTATTGAGGGAAAAATCTTCTCCATTCCCCGTGGTGCGGCTATCGGCTTGCAAGCCCGCAGCGGTAAGAAAAAAGGAAAAGTCATTTTGCCCATCATTAAAGGGATTTATAGCGATGGCAATCCAGTCGTTATTTTGATTGTAATCGTCGCGTACCGCTACTTGGGTAAGAATGGAATCGGGACGAGGATCGAGCATGGTGGCGCCAATAAACAGGGCTTCATCGGTGTAAAAAACCTTAATAGTAGTTTTAAAAGCAGTAGGAATAGGCGTGCCACTTCCAGGCGAAAGCATCACAAAATCAGTAGCTGCAGGAGCGTAAGACCAGATACTATCGCTTAAATCGCCATCAATTTGAGCATTTGCCTTTGTTTTAAGAGGTTCCAGCGATTTTTTACTCATCTGGCCAAAGACCGAAAATTGAGCTAAAAGAAGGAGTATACAGAGATTAGAGCGCATTATTTTTTCTAGGGAAAAATTATTGGCGGCAAAGGTAGATAAAAGGGGCGCAAAATTTCCGAGGTTAATAATAAGGGCATATTTTTGTGCTCTCAGAAAAAAGCAATAGATGAATTTACACGAATTTCAAGGAAAAGATATTTTGGCCTCTTACGGCGTGCGCGTGCAACGTGGTAAAGTAGCCTCTACGCCAGACGAAGCTGTGGAAGCAGCCAAACAACTTAGCGAAGAAACAGGTACTTCTTGGTACGTGGTAAAAGCACAAGTTCACGCTGGTGGCCGTGGTAAAGGTGGTGGTGTTAAACTTGCCAAAAATCTCGATGAAGTGCGTAGCATCTCAGAACAGATTTTAGGAATGATGCTGGTTACCCCACAAACTTCGGCGGAAGGTAAATTGGTGAACCAAGTATTGATTGCTGAAGATGTTTACTATCCTGGTGAAAGTGAAACCTCTGAAATTTATATGTCGGTTTTATTAAACCGCGAAAGTGGTAGAAACATGATTATGTATTCTACTGAAGGTGGAATGGATATTGAAGCGGTAGCAGAAAATACACCTCACCTTATTTTTACCGAAGAAATTGACCCTAAAGTTGGTTTACAAGGTTTTCAAGCACGCAAGATTGCCTTCAATTTAGGTTTAAGCGGCGCTGCTTTAAAGGAAATGGTAAAATTCGTTTCGAGCCTTTACAGCGCTTACGAGGGAATCGACGCCAGTCTTTTTGAAATTAATCCCGTATTAAAAACATCTGACAATAAAATTTTAGCGGTAGATGCTAAGGTTACTTTAGATGATAACGGCTTATTCCGTCATAAAGATTACGCTGCTTTACGCGACACTAGAGAGGAAGATCCTATTGATGTGGAAGCAGGTGAAGCAGGTTTAAACTTCGTTAACCTAGATGGTAACGTAGGTTGTATGGTAAACGGTGCTGGTTTAGCTATGGCTACCATGGACATTATTAAAATGGCCGGCGGTAATCCTGCAAACTTCTTAGACGTGGGCGGTACCGCTGACGCAGAAAGAGTAGAAAAAGCCTTCCGTATTATCTTACGTGATGATAATGTAAAAGCTATTTTAGTAAATATCTTCGGTGGTATTGTACGTTGCGATCGTGTGGCTCAAGGTATTATCGATGCTTACAAAAACATCGAAAACATCAATATTCCTATCATCGTAAGATTACAAGGAACTAACGCGATATTAGCTAAGAAGATGATTGACGAGAGTGGCTTACAGGTTCACTCGGCTATTGCTTTACATGAAGCAGCTGCTAAAGTACAAGAGTTGGTATAAAACCGCCTTTTGATAAATAGTATAATAGATTTAAAGCCTCAATGAAAATTGGGGCTTTATTCTTTTTCTACCTTGGGATCTGGGAATTTTAGTAATAAAATTCTTTTCCTTTTCGGGATGGGCTTTTCGGCCGAAACTTCCACTCTAATGGTAGATGGGGTATAAACACCCACAGTCATCGCTGAGACTAAAACATCCGGAAAAGTGTGAATTACTTCCACCCGATAGTTTGCGGAATCTAAAGTAAGAGAATCAAGCATCACTTCATTTAATGCCACTAAACCGTAAAAAAGGAAATGGCTTTTTTGGGTATTGATGATCGTTTTTTCCGTTAGTTCTAAAGGACCAACCTTATAGCGCTGGCTGAAGCAAGAGCTTATCGATAGTGAAACTGCGGTTAATAGTAAACCCGTAAAAATATGTTTCCTCATAGCGCGAAATTACAAAGCAATATGGCTTATTGAGAAATTATATTGCAAGAGCTTCTTCTAATTTTGCAGTACTTACCAAATGAGCTTCTTTAGCTAAAACTATAAACTGTTCTAAAGCTTGATGGTAGTTTGCTGTTAAAGCTTCCCAATTTCTAGAACTGATAGAAATAGAGCCTTCCTCATCCAAAATAGGCAAGAAGGCGTAAATATCAGCTAACAAATAAGCATTTACCATTTCTAATACGGGCTGCAAACTGGGCATTTTCTCGGTCGCATTCGTATAGAAAGCTTGGTAGTTTGCCTGTTTATTAAACTGAAGAAGCGAGTTTTTTCCTCCGGTAACTAATTCTTGCACCCCCGGTTGACTTTCTTGCCAAACACTGCAGTGCATTTTTAAAATGCTTAGGTAGCTTTGATTGGTACCGCGCTTTAAAGGACTAAAGCTTCGGCAGTAATCGATAACCAAAGCTTTGCTTATGGCATTAAAAATTTCATGATTGTGATTCATGTATAGATCGAAAAGCGGAGCAATGAAGCTCTTTCCGTAATCTTCGACAAGGATACCCTCGGAATTTAGCTTGCTTATAATTTGCTTGATTAACTATTACGCAACTTTTAATAAACTAGCTTAATAAAGCTTAGAAGTTGTGGTGTGCACCATATTGAGAAAAATCATCTAAATTTAATTTTTGGAAAGTTATTAAATGGTAATGTAAATATTTTAAAATAAGGTGCTTAAAAAAATATAGTGCTGAATATTTAATATTCATATCAAATTATTCAAGCGCTGCTAAAGCTTAGTGCTTTTCTGTACAATTTGAGCAAAGATATTTTTATATCATCTTTTCCATGCTAGCCATTTTTAGCCACTGATACCTTAACATTGGAACTTAACGATTAGCGGAGTTTAGTTTAAATTTAGGTTTTAACCCTTTTCCTAATCGATTCTTTCCATTTATTGCAGCGCGATTCGTTGGATGCAAGCGGAGTTTAGAGGAAGAAATCTCAACTTCAAGTGTCGCCATTGGTATTGTTTTCCATCAAAATCGGAAATACTTTGCCGATTCGATTTGTTACAGCCCACCATAGCTACCGCTCTCAGCCTTGTCCTTTCTTTTTAATGAAAATCTGAGGATTTTAATTTTTAGTCGGACTTAGGTTATTATTTTTGCATAGAATTTAAATTAATCCTCAAATCTCAAATAATATGAAAGTTACCGTAGTAGGTGCAGGTGCCGTAGGCGCAAGTTGTGCAGAGTACATCGCCATGAAAGACTTTGCCGCTGAAGTAGTAGTTCTTGACATTAAAGAAGGCTTCGCAGAAGGTAAGGCAATGGATCTGATGCAAACCGCCTCATTAAATGGTTTCGACACTAAAATTGTAGGTAGTACTAATGACTACAGTAAAACTGCAAATAGTGATGTAGCGGTAATTACTTCCGGTATTCCCCGCAAACCAGGCATGACGAGAGAGGAGTTAATTAGTACCAATGCTGGTATTGTAAAAACTGTTGCTGAGAATCTTATTAAGGAATCGCCTAATGTAATTATCATCGTTGTATCTAATCCAATGGATACTATGACTTATTTAGCGCACAAAGCAACTGGTCTTCCTAAAAATAGAATTATTGGTATGGGTGGCGCTTTAGACTCGGCCCGTTTTAAATATCGTTTAGCGGAAGCTACTGATGCTCCAATTTCAGATATCGACGGAATGGTAATCGGAGGTCATAGCGATACTGGTATGATTCCATTAACGCGTTTAGCTACACGTAACTCTATTCCAGTTTCTAGCCTAATTGGCGCTGAGCGCATGGAAGAGGTAAAACAAGAAACTAAAGTGGGCGGTGCTACTTTAACCAAATTATTAGGAACTTCTGCTTGGTATGCACCAGGGGCAGCGGTTGCTTCTATGGTTCATGCCATTGCTACTGACAGTCATAAAATGTTCCCTTCATCTTGTATGCTTGATGGAGAATATGGTCTTAGCGATATTTGTATTGGTGTACCGGCAATTATTGGTGCCAATGGAGTAGAGAAAATCGTTGAAATTGAACTTAGCGAAGACGAAAAAGCGGAGCTTCAAGCTAGCGCTGATGCAGTGCATAAAACTAATGCATTGTTATAATCTTGCTATTATCATTCTAAAAGGGCCGCATATGCGGTCCTTTTTTTTTGTGTGCCTTAAGATACCGATAGTTTAGGCTGCACAATCTATTTTTGTGGCTATGGAAAATTTAGTGGCGCATTGGAATAAGGCTTATCAAAAAGATAAGGAGAATTTAGGTTGGTATCAGGCAGAGTCGACCGAAATTTTGAAGCTAATTGACGATTTAGAATTGGACAAAAAGCTTCGCGTGCACATTAGTGGTGCGGGAAGGACCACCTTGGTAAAGAGCTTAATAAACCGAGGCTTCCAAACTTTAGTTTTAAGTGATATTAGCGATGAGGCGCTGCGTTTAATACAAGCAGAAAATGAGGCTAGCTTATTGACCTTGGTGCAAGATAATCTTGGCGTTCCACTTGAATTATATAAGCAAGAACCTTTCGATTTATGGATTGATAGGGCCGTGCTCCACTTCCTTACCGCTGAGCAAGAACGTTTAAATTACTTTCAACTGCTAAAGGAAAAAACCAATGCGGGAGCCTATATTATTCTCGCCCAGTTTAGTAAAGAGGGCGCCTTAAAGTGTTCGGGATTAGATGTTTGTCAATACGATTTAGCTATGTATCAACAGTACTTAGGCGAGGAATTTAAACTTGTCAAGTCTTTTGATTTCCTCTATACTAATCCTAATGGAGATCCGCGACCTTATATTTATGCCCTCTTTCAAAAAATCTAATTTGCAACTTTAAGCAAGAGAAAGGATTTGGTTTTTAGTTTTAAATCATAATTCCCTTGCTGCCTGCTATATTCTTGCGCATCTGCCCTGAGCGAAATTAGCTTGGCGGCAGAAGATTGAATTCGAGTGGAATGTGCTTCGTCGCTATTATTGAAGATAACCCAAATTTCCTCTTCTCCGTATTTCCTGCGAAAGCCAAATAGCTCCTTTTCATCGTCAACAAGAATAGTGGCATAGTCGCCTAAGCTCAAGGCGAGATGACTTTTACGAATGGCTATCAT
>PZPB01000104.1 GCA_003045865.1 Bacteroidota bacterium
CTGGCACAGGATAGGAATTACCGTTAAACTGGGGCACATATTCTATTGTAACCGCATGCATCTTAGTAATCTTATAACGCGCGGCTAGTCCTAAAGCAAAAATGGTATTGTTATCATTTGGGGTTTCCACCAGATTGAAATGCACTAGTGTTGGAACAATTTGTGCGGAGATATTAGGCGTAAACTTGCGCGCAATAATCAACTCATTCACAAAGCTAAGGCGCGTTGCCGGGTTTCGGTCTAAGCCATCGTTAAACCTTTGGTTCGCAAAGTAAACCGAAGAAAAACCTGTAATACTAACGGGCATATTTTTCTCACCTTTCGACTGACGGGTGAGGCGATATTTGGCAAAAGCATCGTAGGTCTTTAAAAAGCCGGTGTGACCCAAGCCAACATTTAACCATTCTTTGGGACTGTAATCGAGGGTTAGGCGCACTTGGGCATTATCTAAACCAAAGAAATTATAAACGAAATCTTGGTTAAAAGCGCCAAAACGGTGTAAAATCGTGTATTGCAAAACGCCTTCACCCGGCATTTCATTGGTTTGGAGGTTTACCACTTTAGTCCCTTTCCAAGTGGCAAAGGTGTATTCGGTGGCGGGCAAGCTAGTCGCTTCTAATTCCGCTAGTAAATCATCTTGGGCCCTTAAGTTTAGGCTTAAAGCCAAGATGAGCAAGAAGTATAATTTAGTCATAAGTGGCACTTACTTTTACAGCTAAAGAGTTACTTATATTATCCGCTTTAGTAGCTGGGATTTCAACTCCATAATCAGAGGCTAAAATATTGAAATCGGATTTTAAACTAAGCTTGCCGTTTTTTACGGTAATCCTAACTTCTTGTTTAATTTCCTTGCTAACGCCGTGCATGGTCATGGTACCGGCTAGCACCAAGGTGTATTTTCCATCTTTGTCCAGGCTAATCTTTTTATAGTTTGCAATTTCACCGGTAAATTTGGCGGTAGGAAATTGACCGCTTTCCATATAGTTTTCATTGAAATGTTCTTGCATCAAGGCTTTTTCAAATTGAAAGGCTTTAATGGGTACAAGGAAAGCAAATTGTCCATTATCTAAATTTAAGATGCTGGAAACTTGTTGGTTTGTAGCGTCAATATTTTCTACCGGTGTTGCCGAGAAGAAGCTCACTTCGGCACTGCGAGTGCTTAGTTTTTGCGCGGAAACAGCTAAACTGAAAACTAGTCCGAGACTGATAAAGAGTGTTTTTTTCATAATTGTTAATTGTTTTGAGCACCATCGGCAATCCAAGATTGAATCTTTTCGATATCGCAGTCCGATAGTTTACCTCCTGGCGGCATTAAAGGCCCATTAGTGTTCTTTATGCGTCCCATCATTTCACCATCGGCGGCAATTCTTTGTGCCGAAGTATAGGTGCTAAGATCTAAACCACCTACACCATTAGGACCTAAGTGACAACCGCTTGAGGCGCAGTTTTGCGTTAAAATACTTTTAATATCACTTTGGTAGCTCATATCTACTGTTAGGCAGCTGTCGTTTTGCTCTTTAGGTTGTTCTGCTAAAAGATCTACCTTATTATCCTTCGTGCAAGCATAGGCTAAGAAACCCGCTAGGCCAAGAATCATCACTTTCTTCATTCTTAATTTTTAGTATTAAACTATCGTGAGCCCAATTAGTTTATTCTATCTAAACGGCTTTCACTCTTTACTTACGACCGTTTCGTTAAAACGGATGGTTTAATTTTAAATTAGCAGAAATAGATAAGCCAAGGAGCTTTCTTTAAATTACATTTAGCCCATGAAAAAGTCAAGAGTAATTCTTACGATGCTACTTAGCATTCTTTTAGCCGCTGGAATTTTTGTGTACTATCAGTTCAATAAACCGCATCGCGATTTTGCTGCGGAAGAAGCGGCTTATACTCTAAGTGCAGAGGGCTTAGTGAAAGCCTATCAGCAAGATCCTTCTCTTTCCGATTCACTTTATGTAGATCAGTTAGTAGCAGTAAGCGGAGAGATTAGCCAACTAAAAGAAAATGCACTTTTACTTAGCCCAGGAATTTATTTGAGCTTGGATAGTACCCAAAGTTTAGCAGCTTTACAAGTAGGCCAACAAGTAAGTTTAGTGGGGCGCGTTTTAAGTTATGATCCACTTTTAGAAGAAGTGAAAATGGACAATGCTCGCATCCAAAATTAATAAACGTTCTTCGTTTTTTTAATCCGCAGTATTTGCACAAAAGCTAGAATGAAAAAGGCACTGAGGCTTAAAGCCGAGGCCTTCATATCGCCTGTAATCTGAATTAAATATCCATAAGTTATCGTTCCAAAAATGATGGCGATTTTTTCGGTCACATCATAAAAGCTAAAGAAACTGGCATGAGAATCAGTTTCGGGTAGTAATTTCGAATAGGTGCTGCGGCCTATGGCTTGAATACCTCCCATTACCAATCCTACTAAAGCTCCTACGCCGTAAAACTTATACTCAACTAAGGGGTCGGCTTTGTCAAGCAGATAGGCTAAAACACAAATAACAGCCCAAATAGAGATGCTGATTTTTAAAGACTGTAGATTCCCAAACTTTTTGGAGAGAAAGGAGAAAAGATGTGCTCCGCCAATACCCACAAATTGAATAATTAAAATCGTAGCAATTAATTTTCCGCTTTCCATGCCTAATTCATTATCACCGAAAAGGCTGGCTAAAAGTATTATCGTTTGCACGCCGGTACTAAAAAAGAAAAAGGCATAGAGGTATTTTCTTAAATTAGAATCGCTATTCACGTGCAGCGCCACTTTTTTGAGCTCACGGAAGCCACGCCATAAGTAGCCGCTTTCTTTGGGCTTACGATTATTAATATTATCTGGTAATCTCCGAAAGGTAACTTGAGCAAAACCAGCCCACCAAAAGCCCACCATTAAAAAACTGATTTTAGTGGCTTGTCCTGCGTCAGTCAAACCGAAAGACTCCGGGAAAGTGATCATTAGCAGATTGAAAATTAACAACAAGGAAGAACCGATGTAACCTAAAGAAAAGCCTTTGGCGCTCAAGGCATCTTGTTCTTCAGGCTTGGCGATTTCGGGCAAAAAGGCATTGTAAAAAACTAAACTTCCCCAAAAGCCAATACTAGCTAAAGCACTCATCGTTAAGCCAAAGTAAATATTGGTTTCATCAAAAAAGTAAAGACTTAAGCAACTCGCCGATCCTATGTAGGCGAAAATCTGCATGAAGAGTTTTTTATTACCGCTGTAATCGGCAATACCCGAAAGAATAGGACTTAAAATGGCAACCACTATAAAGGCTGCAGAAAGACTGTAGCTATATAATGCAGCGCTTTCGTAATTAATGCCGAAAAGCGCCAATTTTTCAGGACTAACGCTATTAAAATATATTGGGAAGATAGCGGTACTTATTACCAAGGAGTATACGGAGTTTGCCCAGTCGTAGAAGGCCCAACCGTTTTTAATTCTTTTGCTTGACATGGCCGCAAGATAATATTAAGATTGATATGTTAGAACTCTATCTTGCTCTGTATCTTTGCGGAATGCAATTATCAGAAAATCAAATTTCAGACTTCCAAGGCTGGTTAAAACCGCAATCCTCTATAATTATCACCAATCATCAAAATCCTGATGGCGATGCAGTAGGTTCAGCCACTGGGCTTTGCGGAGTTTTACAAAAAATGGGCTATCAGGTTCTGATGCTGATGCCCAATGATTATTCGGAAAATCTCAAGTGGATGACTTTAGCCGATTCCGTGCGATTCTATGAAAATGATCCCGCTTACGCAGATGCGCAAATTGCTAAATGCGATATTATAATCCACCTAGACTATAATAGCCTGAAGCGCAGTGGTGCCATGCAAGAGGCTCTAAGTACCTCAGTAGCCAAGAAAATTGTAATCGATCATCATCAACAACCAGATGATTTTGCGGATATTTTAATTTCGGATACCAACATGTCTAGCACCTGTGAAATGGTGTATCACTTTTTGGCAGCTTTAAACTGGACGGCACATTTAGATAAAAATCTTGCGGAAGCCTTGTATACCGGTATTGCTACCGATACGGGTAATTTCCGCTTTAGCTCAACTAGTCCCGCTACCCACAATGTAGCCGCCCATTTATTAGCCTTAGGGGTGGAAAGTCAAAAAGTAGCCAGTCGTGTTTACGATAGTAATACCCCCAGCCGGTTTAAATTATTAGGAAGAGCCTTAAATAATATGGAAGTTCTACCAGAATTTCATGCGGCAATTATTTCCTTAAGCGCTGAAGATTTAGAAGAATGTGGCTACAAAAAAGGCGATAGTGAAGGTTTTGTAAATTACGGATTATCTCTTATCGGTATTGAATTAAGTGCTTTCGTTTGTCCACGGGGAGATATTTTGAAAATGAGTTTCCGCAGTAAAACTACTTTCGATGTTAATGCTTTGGCGCGCAAACATTTTGAGGGCGGTGGTCATCGCAATGCGGCCGGCGGTAGTTCCAATTTAGGTTTAGCAGATACTATTAGCAAGATTAAAGCGCTTTTACCGGAATACGCAGAAGAACTTAAAGCATTGGCAAATGGCTAGAATAAAATCACTTTTTCTATTACTCATGCTTATTTTTTTAGTGGCATGCCAAGATTTCGGCTCCAAAGCCCAAAAACATCAGGAGTTTACGGCACCTAAAAACCCACGCAATAGCAGTATTGAGGCACACCGCGAGTTTTTAGAATTGGAAAAAAAGTCCATTCAAAATTACATTGCCGATCGCAATTTAGACTTGCAACGCAATGGCACAGGAATATACTATCGCATTGAAAACAACCCAGTATTTGATTCAATCATTAATGTTCAAAGTGGTGATGAGGTCACCTATCATTATAAAATTTCCCTTTTAAACGGCAGCGAATTGTACAGCTCGTCGGCAGATGCGCCCGCTATTTTAAGAGTGGATAAAGAAGATGCAGAAATTGGTCTCCATGATGCACTCAAATTAATGCGTCTTGGGGATAAGGGTCTATTTATATTACCTTCGCACCGCGCCTTTGGGGTGTCGGGCGATCAAAATAAAATACCGCCTTTCACCGCATTGGTCTATGATTTAGAAATTGTTGATATCCAAAAATTACAAAATCCCTAAAAATGAGAAACTTCTGGATGACCGCCTTGCTATTGGGCGGCTTACTTAGTAGCTGTAATTCACAAAATGTTGTTACGGTAAATGGTCAAAAAATGGAATTGGAAGATGGCGTTTATGCGCATCTGGCCACGACCGAAGGTGATATTTTAATCGCTTTAAACACCGAAAAGGCGCCTTTAACCTCTGCAAATTTTGCCGCTCTAGCAGAAGGAACCCATCCTAATGTTAGCGAAGAATATAAAGGTAAACCTTTTTACGATGGTTTAGTATTTCATCGCGTTATTCCAAATTTCATGATTCAAGGGGGAGACCCGCAAGGAAATGGAATGGGCGGCCCAGGCTATAAATTTGATAATGAAATTGGAGAAGGTTTAAGCCATAATAAAGGCGTTATCTCAATGGCTAATTCTGGTCCAAATACCAATGGTAGCCAATTTTTTATCACGGTGGCCGAAACGCCACACTTAAATGGTTCGTACAATATCTTCGGAAAAGTAATGGCCGGACAAGAAGTGGCCGATGCCATTAGTAAGGTAGCGCGCAATCAGCAAAATCGCCCCGATACAAATGTTGTTATTAATAAGGTGAAAATCGTTCGTCAAGGAAAGGTATTTAAAGATTACAACCCTGCGGAAACTTTTGGCAAGGCGCAAGAAGAAAAAATTGCAGCCGAAAAGTTAAAGAAAGAAGAAGAGGCTAAGAAAATGGCCAGCCTTACCGAGGGTGCTAACAAAACTTCTACCGGAATGTACTACAAAGTGCTAACTGAAGGAACGGGTCCCAAGCCAGAGGAAACCCAGAAAGTTAAATTAAACTATGCGGGCTATTTAGCCGATGGTTCTTTATTCGATACTAGCATTGAAGAAGTAGCTAAGAAAGAAGGTAAATACGATGCTCGTCGTCCTTATCAGCCAATCGAAATCGAGGCTAGCCGCAATGCCCAAGTTATCTTAGGCTGGCGCGAAGCTGTTACCATGATGAATGTTGGTGACAAATGGCAGCTCATTATTCCTCCGCACTTAGCTTATGGAGAAAGAGGTTACCCTCCAGTAATTCCAGCCAACGCTTGGTTGATTTTTGATGTAGAAATGGTAGAAATAGTACAATAATGCAAGACGGAATTTACGCTAAGATTAGCACCCCAAAAGGGGAATTCACCGTGCTTTTAGAGCATGAAAAAACACCTTTAACGGTAGCCAACTTTGTAGGTTTAGCCGAAGGTGCAATCGAAAACGGATCCAAAGAAAAAGGCAGTCCTTATTACGACGGGTTAAAGTTTCACCGCGTTATTGCCGACTTTATGATTCAGGGCGGAGACCCAACCGGAACAGGTTCTGGTGGACCGGGCTATAAATTTGTAGACGAAATTCACCCCGAACTAAAACACGAGGCCAAAGGTATTTTGAGTATGGCGAACGCGGGACCGGGAACCAATGGCTCTCAGTTTTTTGTGACGCATGCGGCTACGCCTTGGTTAGATGGGAAACATACCGTTTTCGGCAAAGTAACTGAAGGTTTAGACGTTGTGGATGCCATTGCTCAAGGCGACACCATGGACAAGGTAGAGATTATCCGTCAAGGTACCGTAGCGCAAGCTTGGGACGCCGCCGCAGTTTTTGCGGATATGATGGGCAAGCAAGATGAAATTAAAGCAGCCGCTCGCAAACGCGAGGAAGAAAAAGTGGCAGCATTGGTAGAAGGTTGCGAAAAAACAGCTTCGGGTTTATACTATCAAATTAAAAGCGAAGGCAGCGGTGCAAAACCAAATAAAGGTCAAACCGTAGCGGTGCATTATCGCGGTACTTTACAAGACGGAATGGTATTCGACGATTCCTACCAAAGAGGTGAGCCCATTAGCTTTCCTGTTGGGATGGGTCGTGTTATTCCCGGTTGGGATGAAGGTATTATGTTGCTTAGTGTAGGTAGCGAAGCGCGTTTGGTAATTCCACCCGATTTAGGGTACGGCGCTGCTGGTGCTGGCGGAGTTATCCCACCGAATGCTTGGCTTATTTTCGATATTAAACTCGAATCGGCTAAATAAATTACTAAGGCTGCCCGTTATAAGGCAGCCTTTTTTTTGTCCCTTTAGGCAGAATTCAGATTACCATTATGCGACTATTTACGGTCCTTATTTTTAGGTTTCAAAAGCTCCTTTTTTTCTTTCTTTTTTTGTGGCTTTCGCCAGATGCGCAGCTTTATGGGCAGAGTAAAGCCCTGAAAATTGAGGCTAATCAGCTAATTGTGCTCAATGGCGAGGCAGAAGCTTCCTCTCTTTTTGATGAAAGTCATTTGTTTATGAGTGCGAAAGTGCCCTCTGAAAAGGCGGAGCATTTTTTCCGCGCTAGCTACAATGAAATTTACCTCCCCCAAGAAATTCTTATTCCCCTCCATGCACTTTATCGCCTCGATTCTCTCTGGTTATTTGATGGCGCAGGCAAGGATGAAATAGAAGTCTTAATCGGTAATCCTAAAAACTGGCAGTCGGTCCTCAAAAGCCAAACTGATCTTTATAATCAGTGGCGCAGTTTTAAACTTAAAGGCGAAGGCGAATTCATTTTGCTCAAGGTATATTCTTCTCAATCTCAAATTGGTGAACTGCGTTTTTTTGGTCAAAAAGTGTCCAAGGGAAAAGCAACTAAGCCGACCGAACTAAAAGCTATCCGTCCCGAAAAAACGGTGCGGCAAATTTTTGGCATTAATGCTTTTGTCGACGATCCCCTCGATATTGTTTTTCCCGTGGCATCGAGCCTTCGCGAGTATCATAATTGGGACTGGGATGAAGCAAATGGCGATATAAATTATGACCCTACTCAAGGGAAGGAATTCGCTTGGTCGCCTTCCTATGTTTCGGTTTGGGATTTCGATCGCTATTATGCAGAGGCTAAAAAGAAAGGAATCTCGGTTTTTCCTTGCCTCCAAGGCACGGCGTTTCCTTACCGCGGTGAAGATGATTTTAATAGTAAACCGACCTTTAAAGATTTCGATGCCGCGAAAAGTCAGTCTTATCGCCATTTTGCAGAGTATGTTTATCAGTTTGCCGCGCGCTATGGTTGCAATCACTTGGATTCCTCTTTATTACTTTTAAGAGAGGATCAAAAAGCACTTTCGGGCTTAAATTTAATCGCTGGCCTAGAAGTGTGGAATGAACCCGATAAATGGTGGAAAGGCCGCAAAGGTTATTTCCATCCCTTCGAATTTGCTGCTTTTTTAAGTGCAGCTTACGATGGGCACGAGGGGAGAATGGGTCCCAAGGTGGGGATTAAAAAAGCCGATCCTAATTTACCGGTAATCATGGGAGGCTTGGCCGAAACCAATCTCGACTATCTTTTAGGAATTAAATATTGGTCTGATTATAACCGTAAGGGCGATTTCCCCGCGCAGGTTTTAAACTTTCATCATTATAGTAATAATGCCGGCGGCCAAAACGGTAATGCTTCAGGGGCCGCATCTCCCGAAAGGGATAGCCTAAAACAAAGGTTAGAGAAATTAGTGCATTTCCGAAATGTAAATTTTCCGCAACAAGAAATTTGGCTCAGTGAATTTGGTTATGATTCTAATCTGAAATCGCCGCAGGGAGCGCCTAGCATCGGGGCTTTTAGTCCGGAGGAAGTGCAGGCAATTTGGTTGCTAAGAACCTATTTGGCTAATGCCGCATCTGGGCTTGACCGCGCTCATTTGTATATGTTACGCGATGTAAATGCCCCCAATCCTAATAAATACAATAGCTCGGGTTTGCGCGCCGAAAAGTGGAATAAGCATGCGCCGAAGACTTCGTATTTTGCCCTGCAGTCTTTTCTGAATCTGCTAGGAGATTACCATTTTAATAGGGAGTTGACCCAAAGTGATGAAAGCGTTTTTGTCTATCAATTTGATTCGCAAAAAGATGGGAGTCATATATGGGCCATTTGGCTTGGCACCGAAAGCGCTAAACAGCTCTTTAATTACGCCTTAAAAGTTCCTGCCACTTCTGTAGATGTGTACCAATTTGACCCAAGTTTTCAATGGGAAAAAAGTACTCAAACCAGCTCGGAGGGGACTGTTAAATTGAAAATTTCGGAAAAACCTCTTTTTATAAAGTGGTAAAATTAGAATTCGCTGCCATCATAACCACCACCAGAACCGCGCTCGGGACGGGCTTTTTTCTGATTTAAACGGTAGTTGAAATTTAGAGTTATTTGCCGTTGACGCCATTGGAAAGTGCCAAAAGTATCAAAGGTTCCACCGTTTTCGACATTGCCATTGGTGTAATATCTACGAATACGATTATTAAATAAATCGCGCACGGCTAGGGTAATGGTGCCATTGCCTTTGAGCACATCTTTACTCCAACCAATATCTAAAGTGTAAATCCCTAAACTACGCGTTTGCGCGCTTTGATTAGCGCCTTGCATATTGAAGGTAATTTGTAAATCACTTTTCCAAAAGTTAAAACGATTGATAAGTCGGGCAGTGCTCGAATTATTTTCTGCTCCGAAGTTAGTGCCTTCATAATCGCCAACCGTAATGGCACGGAAGAGATTTAAATTGGCATTAACATCGTACCATTTGCTAAATTTATATTGCAAGTTAAATTCCAAACCAT
>PZPB01000105.1 GCA_003045865.1 Bacteroidota bacterium
TCTCGCCGCCAATCTCCAGTATTTACAAAGCCGTGGTCTTTCTTCCCTTACGGTAGATGCGCTTTTAGAGGCCATTGGTAGGAAGGAAGCGATTGATCTTCGCCTTTTAATGCAGCTTTGTACTGCGGAGGATTTACTGCTGCACGACCTTTTAGAAAAGGACCTAAGCTTTAACCCCCAAGACATCAAGCTTTTGGTAATGGACTGCGATGGCGTGCTAACGCGCGGTGAAATGATTGTAAACCAAGATGGCAGTTCTAGCAAAGTCTTTAATGTAAAAGACGGCATGGGCATTAAGCTAGCGCAAGAAGCCGGTATGCATACCGCTATTATTTCGGCGGGAACGTCTACCGGCATTGTAGAAAGCCGCGCCCAGCATTTAGGTATTAGTCATTGCTATGTAGGCAAGCGCCCGAAACTAGCAGTTTTAGAGGAATGGTTAGCAGAGCTAAATCTCAGCCTAGCGCAAGTAGCCTATATTGGTGATGATGTAAACGATCTTCCGATTTTAGAAAAGGCTGGTTTGGCTTTTTGTCCCAATAATGCAGTTAGCGCGGTTAAGAAACATCCTAAAGTTCGCATCCTGAAAAGCCTGGGCGGCGAAGGTTGCTTGAGGGAGATGGTGGAAGAGTATTTGTTAGGCTGAGTTCGAGCTGAAATTCAATCTGCCGTAGACATCCTTTCTTGGCTAGCCTTAAAAAGCAGGGCTCTTTTTTAAATTTCTAAGGACGAACGGACTTTACCTCTGGCATTCATTAACTCGAGAGTTATACCTACTTCATTCTCAACCTCTATTGGGTAGAATGAAAAATTCAGTTTGCGAATAATCGCATCAAACAAATCTTTTAAATAATCAATTCCATCTGTTCCCCGTTCTACTAGTTGTTTAGTTATATGCAGTTTAAGGTAATTGTAAGCTTCTAGCAGTCTTTTTTGATGAACCGTAGAAGCATTGATATTAGTACTTCCTTTTGAAATTAGATCGAAAAATAAATCTGCCGTATCATTATTTAACCTTAGCTTACTTTTAGCTCCCGAAAAAAGATAAATTGGGATTTCTGCTTTAAAAGCATCCTCTCCCTTATTAATCAAGTCGTTTAGAATGATTGCTAAATATAAACTACAAGTGATCAGCCGCTGTTGTCCGTCTACAAGATCAACGACCTCAAGTCTTCTAGTGCCATAATTCTCTGATGGTTTCTCCCTTGGTTGATAAATTACAACTGTTCCTGTATAATGACTAATAATCTTGTCGTCAATAATTGTGTCAATGTCTTGGACAAAATCTTTCCATTGTTTTTCTTCCCATGCATATCCACGCTGGTAATCGGGAACTTGGAATATTTTTCCTTCTAATAGATTTGAAAGTGTATTCCTTTCCATAACATTTTTGTTTTTTTTGATAAATACACAGCTTGAGCACGCAAAATGTGCGGCAAGTCTCTTTTCGAATTCTGACTAATGGTAATTTTTTTGTTTTAAAAACATTACCGCTTATCCATTTTCTCTTAAATGTTTAACAGCCCATTGACGGTAGCAAGTGAAGTTAATCAGCTCAGAGGAAAATTTAACACAACGGTCCGTGCATAGTGTCCTAGCATCCCGCAGGGTCTTTTACACTATACACCATGTTATGCGCTCCTAATTTTATTTCCATACTCTAGTTTTGAGTTCATCAGCAATTTTTTTCATCTCATTTGGAACTTTTTCAAGAACACTCTCTAAGTTGACGTATCTACCCCTAAATATCCCACCTGGTGAAGTCTTCTTAAAATCCGTCTGCTCAAAGTCTTTGAGAAGAAAAAACCTGTGATCGTAGTCAACTCCCCAACCTTTATCCAATGATTCCTTTATTGCAGAAATTAGTCGCTTTTCTTGGTCTTCCGTAACATCATATTTTGAATCTTTAATCGTCAAGCCTTTACTTTCGTCCCAATCAGCGAGAATCATATTTTCAACTTTCCCAATGTATTTTACTGATTTCCATTTATAAATACCCAAATAGTTGAAATTACTGTATCCGCGATTTGCAAGGTCAAAATAAAACTGATGTTTTATGTTCAAGTCAAATGACTGTCCGCAAGCCATCGCTCTTAAAATATGATTACTTCTTGGCATTAAGCGTATTCCAAGGCAATAGGCTTCAAAATGCTCATTAAGCCTTTGCAGGTGGTGTTCGTACTGATAATTACTAGCTAATTCCTTTAGCTGGTCAACAAGGTCTTGATAGGTTAAAGAGAAAAAGTTAATCATCCCAGCTTCTTTAATTTCAGATAGTTTACTTTCTATTTGCTCAACCTTCCTGTTAGAGTACTTTTTAATACTCAAATGAAATAATAAGCTGTATTCATTCCTTTCAAAGCTTTTTCCATATTTGACAAGCTTCTCAATCCATTCTAGTCCGTGTAGCTTAGTTTCAATTATTATTTTGCTTGCTTTTACTTGGATATGACCATCAATTATTCCATCTCCTTTATTTCCCACTTGTTGTCTAAAACTGGGAATAACTTCATAATTATCCGAATCTTCGGTGAGTCCTTTTATAAATTCTTCGTAATACTTTGGGTTTATTTCATAAAGATTTGACAGCATCAATAGTATATTATTAGTAACTGTGTTTTCTCCTTGAGAATATTGTTGAAATTGGTTTAATACTGCCATTCAATGTTTTTTTTATAGTAAATAATAATGCCCGTAATGGAGAGTGAGAGATCAAAAGCCAATGGCTTTCTTATTAGACGGCTCATATTCAAGATCATCAGGATTGTAAATGTCCGCCAGTGTCATCGCTTTAGACATTTGCCGTTGAAAACCCAGTTTATCACTAAGGCTCTGTGCTTTCTTTTGGCTCAGTTCACTAAAATCATATTTAGCAATCAGGCGTCCCTTGCGCAAAAGCGCCCGATCAATATTGGCTAGATCGGTATTGAAAGAGCAGATAATCTGAATATTGAGGCAGTCTGCCAAGAGTCCGTCTGAGATATTGAGAAGGGTAGAAACTGGAGAGTTTTCATGGGTATCACGACCGACAAGGATATTCTCTGCATCTTCAATCACAAAGATAGAATTGGGGTTTTCCGTAAGGATTGAGATAAGACCAGGCTCCGTAAGAGCGCCCGCCATAAAGAGCGGAAGAAAGATAACATCCTTTTTTACTTCACCAATGAGATG
Source organism: Bacteroidota bacterium (assembly GCA_003045865.1). Lineage (GTDB taxonomy): Bacteria > Bacteroidota > Bacteroidia > Flavobacteriales > Schleiferiaceae > Croceimicrobium. The sequence continues at coordinate 3,172 of PZPB01000105.1, forward strand.
GCGAATGTAGGAGGTCTTACCGGTGCCCGGTTTACCATGCAATAAAACGATGCCCTTATCATGCTCGGTATTAAGCCGTTCTAAGATACGCGCATGGATGGGTAAAAAGTCGTCATTATAATGTTCGGCTAGGTTAACGGCCGTCTTATTCACCTCCATTTGCTCCAGATTAAAGCCATTATGGGAACGGGCGATCAAATTGATGTAAAACTTTTCATCTTGCTTAGCCTTGAAATGAGCTCCTGCCTCATGCAAGACTTTAATTATAGCGTCGGGTTCCCCTTGAAACAAAAGGTTCATAAGACCGCGATTAGTGTCGAGATAAACCAGACGCTCTTCTTTTAAGAAATAGTATATATCATCTTCCTCAGCCAGTCGACTGTCCTTGTCTAAACGATTGGCGATAAAACAGCGATCAAGGATCTGGCCAGCATACTCTTTCTCCAACCATTTCCGATAAGCGCGGCAATCTACCTTATCCAAAAAAATTCGATTGGGAAGGGCTTGAAAAAAGGCGAGATATAAAGAGCTTACTGGATAAGCTCCGCCAAGTCCTTCTTTAATATCGTTGGCATTAATCTGTATCGGTCCTTTCTTTAGCTTTAGCATGATCTGTTAATTTGCGGCCAAAGCTAGAGCGAGTAAGCGACAAAACTTGTCGCTCTTTTAGTTGTACTTTTTCAAGAGGTCTTTAAGTTTAGCTTTAAACTCTTCTCGGTACCAAATAGGCTCTTCCACCTCAATGAGGTGACTCATAGAGAGCAATCGTTGTTCTAACTCAAAATTTGGCGCCACATGGTAACGGTAGCGTGTTTGACCTTTTTGGCCATTTGGGGCAGGTATTTTCTCTTGGCTGTGATGAAGAGGCAGGCTATCCAAAAAATAGATTTGGATATCTTCGCAACGGATCACAAGATTCATGGGGTCATAAAGATTAGCGCCATCGCTGTAGCGCAATCCCACTATGTTATGGAAGTGCGACCAGGTTTTTTCATAATATGCTTTCGGCTTGAACTGCTCAGTGCTTATTTGCAAATTATTGATGCGGTCAATACCGAAAAGCCTTTGCTCATCTTTAGCAAGATCCCATGCCATTAGATACCAGCGGTTAAGGTATTCCTTTAAGAAAAGGGGATACACCTTACGGTCACTATCGGCTCCGGCCTGGTAGTAATTGGTGTAATGGAATTGAAGAATGCGATTATTTCGGATTCCGTAGATTAAGTCACGGATATTTTCCGCTCCTCGAAAGGAATTATAGGCTTCAAAGGCAATAATAGGGTGTCCATCAGGGTGGTAGTGATTCTTTTCAGACCAAATACTCTCGTAAGCCAAAGAACGCTCTAGGCGATCTCTAGGACTCATAATAAATTCATTATGTTCTTCATCCAAGAAATAGCCATTATGGGCATCTATATCGATGTGGTCTTCGGCCAATAGCTCACGGAGACGACGCTGAACAGTGCGAATGTTTAACTGGTAGTCGCTATTGATTAAATAGCTAAGAATTTCGCCGCTATTAGGGTGATGGCCGTTCGCCGACTGTTTTAGAATGTAATGGAGAATAAGGGTTTTGATCTCTATCTTGCTACTCATAATGCAAAAGTAGAGGTTTTGACGACAACTTTTGTCGTTTGCTTGATGTTTCTTCCACCCCAAATTAATTACTATGCTCTCTAAGTCTAAATACGTTTCCGGTTTACAATGTCATAAACGCCTTTGGCTGCAAAAGCACAAGCCGCAATTAATTCCACCAACCGACGCAAATACCCAGGCCCGTTATGACGCTGGCAATATCATAGGAGAGCTGGCACAAAACCTTTTTCCTGGCGGGAAAGAAGTAGCCTTTCCTGCTGACCGCGACTTTTCCCCCATGCTAGAGGCCACTCAAGATTATTTAGAGCAAGGGGTGCCGGCTATCTACGAGGCGGCTTTTCAAGAAGCTGGGGTATTGGTGCTATGTGACATTCTTGTACCGACGAAAGGGGGACTAGACTGTTACGAAGTAAAGTCGAGCACCAAGGTGAAGGATTACCATTTGGAGGATGCGTCTATTCAATATTACGTCTTGAAAGAGACAGGACTTCCAGTGCAAAAGATGTATGTGATGACCTTGAACCCCAATTATTATAAAGAGGGAGAGAGCTTGGATCTTGAACAGTTATTTACTATTCACGATGTAACGGATAAAGTAAAAGCTAAACAGGCGGCCATCCCCGATAAACTCGAAGCTATGAAGGCCATGCTGCGCGATTCGGAACCCCAGCAGGCAATTGGCTCACATTGTACAAATCCTTTTGCATGTGAGTTTATAAATTACTGCTGGCCAAAATTGCCCCAACCTTCCGTCTTCGACATACCCCGTATTGGAAAAAAGGCCTGGCAGCTTTATGAAGCGGGTAAAGTTGCTTTGGAAGACTTGGAGCCGACGGATTTATCGACCAAGAAAGCCCAATATGTAGAAAGGCAACTAAAAGGCCTCGATCATTATGAACCAGAAGTATTAAAGCAATGGCTGGAAGGCTTGGAATTTCCGCTTTATTTCTTGGATTTCGAAACGATTATGCCCGCCCTACCCCTATACCCTGAAACCAGACCCTATCAGCCCCACTTTGCGGTGCAATACTCGCTACATATCCTTCGTGAGCCCAAGGCTGAGCTGGAGCACTTTGAATATCTGGCTAATTTCGAGCACGATTTTCGACTTGAGCTCGCTCAAAATCTGGTCCAACAGCTGGCTAAAGAGGGAACCATTCTGGCCTATAATCAAAGTTTTGAAATGTCCTGCTTAAAGCGTCTGATCGAATGGTGTCCGGAACAGAAAGATGGTTTGGCGGCTTTACTACCGCGCTTTAAAGATTTAATCGTGCCCTTTCGCAAGGATTGGTATTATAAACCTGCTATGGGAGGCTCCAATTCGATAAAGAGCGTTTATCCAGCGCTGTTCCCAAATGCCGAGCAATCTTACCAAGGCCTGCGGATTGCCGATGGCGGAGCGGCCATGCAGGCCCTTTTGAGCTTAGCCGAACAAGGGCTTGATCCGCACAGCATGGAGGATCAAGCTTTAAAAAAGGACCTCTTGTCCTATTGCCAGTTAGACACCTTGGCCATGGTTGAAATTTATAAGGAATTGCTGGCTGTCAGCGAGTAGTTAGCGAGCCCATTGAAACCAGACTCATCCCAAATATAAAGGCCACCCTAGAGTGTCAAAACACTAGGGGCTACGAGCTGCCATTCTTGGCCATCTGAAAAGATTTCCAATTCAGCATCTTTTAGTCGAGCCTCTAATTGCCTTAAAAACTTTTTGGTCACCTTTTTACGGCCCTTAAGTCTAAGCACAGGTTCAAGAAGTTCAATTTTTCCACCACCCATAAATTTATTCCATTTAAAGTACAAACTAAGGAAGCGATAGGTTTCTGGATAACCGATACGATAGGTACCGTTGCCTCCAGCGGTCGCGCCCAAAGGTGCAGCTTGTCTCTTTTTTATACCGGACTCAATGAAAGAAATTTCACTGATTTTATATTCAAGTTTAGCGCCTTGAACCATGTATAAACATTGTTTTTCAGAGTGATCAAATAATCTTTCTTCACTGAGCATGACATCTAGCGCTATATTCCCTTTAGCGTTTTGCCAAGGACGAAACTGCACGAAGTAGCAACAGCTTTTCAGGTCCGAATAGATGTAGTCTTGCACCCTTGCTCTGAACTCTATTTTGTCTAGGACGTTATTGAAATGAAAGAAGTAATCCTGCCCCTTTTCGTCTTTGATGAAGCCGTAGCCTTGTTCGTCAAAGTATTTGCTTATTACACCTTGCATTAAGGGGGATTTTTCGGGGCTTTGGAATTTTGTCTTATCAAGTCGCATGCTGAATGATTATTTAATTATTCAGTAAATCTAGGTTGAGTCAGCGACAAGTAGTGTCGTTGTATGCAGCTTATTTTGAAGGCAAATGCTTGTTTAAATAAAAAGCTATAACTAATAATGAATGATGCCAGCCAATCCATGGGAGATCAAATATTAAAAAAGGATCTCTTGCCTTACTGCGAGTTGGATACTTTGGCGATGGTGAAGATTTATAATCACTTAATAACGCTTACGAAAAATGGATAATGTAAATCAGGACTTAGCCTATAGAGTAGATTATTATAAAAGCAATCCATTGGATCGACCCATTCCTCAAGGAGAGCTGTTTATCCGAACTTATGATCATCATCTTAAACTGGATTTTTATGCCAATGAGTTTTGGCTGGAATATGATTTAAAGATGAAAAGTTTCGTGCAGCAGTCATTTAATGGGGAAACGCCATTATGGTTAACCGAACCTCTGAGCAGAGGCTTCATGGATTATTTGAGGCAAAGGTTCGAACTCGGCAAGATTACCATAATGGATGATTTCTATACGCTAGAGGGACTGCATTATCCGTGTAATTGTTTTCAGAATTACCTCTATATTTTTGATTGGTTTCTTACGAACTCCCCAAATGATACGATTGAGCTTGCTGTAGCCTCCGTTGTTCAACGTTTTTAAATCCTTTTTAGCTCATTGAAGTCGTACTTAACCGCCTGGTGTTTATTTGCTATTGGCTCTTTATTTCCGTCTATTCATCTTCCTCAATAATACTCCTTGATATACCCATACGCCCTGTCAAACAGAACCTGGTCTTTGATCTTATACTTGGCCCAGAGGATTTTCCTGAGAGAACTCTGCACTTCGCGCTCGCCTGAATTTGATTGCTGCCATCCTGGGAAACGGACCATTCTTACAATAGCGTCGATGTCGGTGACAATGCGTTCCACTACCGCAGGGGTTTGATCTGTTTTTAATTCAAGAAAAAGTTCAGTTAATGCCGCCTGTGGCGTTTTCGCTACAATTGCCTCTTCCAATTCCTTTTCTGCTTGCACGGTTTCTTTGGCCAGTTTGCATAGCTCCTTCACAAATTCAATGGAAGATATTAAGCCTTGCTCGGCTTTATTGCGCAAAGCTTCTAAGCGCTCACTGAGTTTTCTGAATTTCGGATCACCGGCAAGCCTTTTAAACCGCTTGATCAGGATCTTCTCCAGTCTTTTCGCATTCTTGGGGTCAGGATTATTGAAGATATCCTCTATCACATCTGCATCAAGCACAAACTCATCAAGTTTATGCACTTGACCCACATGTATATTTTCGTGAATCAGCTTTGTTGTTTGCGCTCCGAGGCTAAACCACAAAAGTTTACCCAGGCTCTTTGATGCAGGTCGTACAGACTCAAATACCTGTGAAAGCCATTTATAGTCTGCATTGTATAAATCTAAAATGCGATCTGGTGATAACGACTCCCAAATTTTAGAGAGGTATTTATAGTCTCGAGCAAAAGCATCCTTTTGCTCATCTGTTTTGATGGCATTTTGAGCAGCCTCCAAGCCTTCAAACCCATCAATGCTGCGATCGACTCCAACAAAATGAGCCAGCGTTTCTTCCATCGCTAAAGGAAGCTTGTTGCGCAACTCTGAAAGGTTGGTAATTATCGTTGACACTGATTTCTCGTCAAACTCTAAAGCTTTGGCGGCATCATCAAATACTCCAAAATAGTCTACTACCCTTCCAAAAGACTTATTTGCAAACAATCGATTGGTGCGACAAATAGCCTGTAATAAGGTGTGATCCTTTATTGATTTATCGAGATACATGGTTTGCAGTATCGGGGCATCAAAACCAGTGAGCAGCTTTGCTGTAACGATAATGAACTTGAGCTCCGAATGGGCATCATTGAATTCATCTACAATTTTCTCTTGTCGCGATTTATCAACTGCCCATTTTTGCTTGAATTCCAATGTATCATTGGCGGATGTGGAGATTACCACCCGACTAGCTTCTTCTGGAAAGTATTTATCCAGCTCTTCTTTATACTGGACACAAGCAAAACGATCTGGAGTTACGATCATCGCCTTAAACCCATGTGGCTCAACTTTTTCTTTAAAGTGTATGGCTATATCCTCCACAATTTTAGCGACCCTTTCTGGTGATTTAAGAAAAGCTGCCATTCTCGCGGACCGCTGGTTTAAAGCGTCCGCTTCTTCATCGTTCAATGCGCTTTCTTCTCTAAAGGCCGCGAAAGCTTGATCAATGGTTTCTTTATCTACATGAACATCTACCAAGCGGGGCTCAAAATGAAGGGGCAGCGTGGCATTGTCTCGTATCGAGTCTTGAAAAGTATAGCGTGACATATAACCACCGTCATCTTCTTGGGAACCAAAAGCCCAAAAGGTATTTTTATCTGCTTTGTTTACGGGTGTGCCAGTTAAACCAAACAAAAAGGCATTGGGCAAAGCAGCCCGCATTTGCCTTCCTAAATCGCCTTCTTGTGTGCGATGGGCTTCATCTACCAGTACAATAATATTATCGCGAACATTCATGTTGGGTTTGGCATCGCGAAACTTGTGAATCATGGAAATTATGATCTTACGTGTGTCGCGCTCCAACATGGTTTGCAGCTCGTTTATGTTTTCC
>PZPB01000015.1:0-9725 GCA_003045865.1 Bacteroidota bacterium
GACTCAAATGCTGTTGTCTGATTATCAGCATCAAAACAGTTTAGTTATATGATAGATTTATATGAACTACCTTTGCAACAAAGTCATTTTTATGAAAAAAACTATAGTACTGGCCCTAATCACACTAGCGGCTTGTCAATCAAATCCCCAAGAAGAAAAAGCTGAACAAGCTGGCTTAAAATCGGAATTAATAGAGTTTGAATTAGGTCAGAATGTAGTTTACGGCGTGCTGGTTAAAGACTTTAGCGAAGAGGCCGACCAAAAAGGCTATTCCGTAAAGCTGACCTTGAATGAAAAGGTTTGGTTTGATACCCTTTATCTCGACCTTTCTGCGAATCAAGAAGTGCAAGGGGAAATTATTTTTTCCGAAGCTATTGTTGACGATATGGGCGGTGCTAAGTTTGAAGTGAACACTTTCCAACTTCATTAAGGTGCAAGGAGATTTAACCTTATTTATAAAGACTCTTCCCGGATTAGAAAAAATACTTTCGCGAGAAATTAAAAAGCTCGGCGGTCGCAACGTTGTGGAAGTAAAACGTGGCGCTGAGGCTACAGGCGACTTAGGTTTTGTGTACAAAGCCAATCTCTGGCTGCGCACCGCTTTGCGCATTTTAGTGCAATTAAAACGTTTTCAGGTGCGAGATGAAGATCATCTTTATAAGGTAATCAACAAAATACCCTGGGAAGAGTATTTCGATGTAAATAAAACCATCGCGGTGGATGCCACGGTATTTTCTGATCGATTTAAAAACAGTCTTTACATTGCGCAATTAACCAAAGATGCCATTGTAGATCGTTTTAGAGATCAAACCGGAAAAAGGCCATCTGTTCAATTAAGAGAACCAGAAATTCGCATCGATATTCATATCCAAAGACATTTTTGCACGGTTTCCCTAGATAGCTCGGGCGATAGCCTGCATAAACGTAAATACCGCAATGAGGTTGATACCGCTCCTTTAAGTGAAGTACTAGCAGCGGGCATCCTCTCTTTGATGGAATTTGACGGCAGTGAAAACTTAATTGACCCCATGTGCGGCTCTGGTACTTTTTTAATTGAAGGTGCCCTAAAAGCAGCCAACATTCCACCCAATGTTTTTAGAGATTATTACGCCTTTAAAAATTGGAATAATTACGACCAAGAGCTCTACGATCTCATCTTCACTAAAAGTTTAGAGAAGGAAGAAAATACGGAGGTGAAGTTCTTTGGTTTTGATATTGATCCGCTTGTTGTGGCAAAAGCCAAGCGCAATTCCAAGCAAGCTTTAATGGATGAAGTAATTAAAATCCAAAAAGCCGACTTTACCAATTGGAATAAAGGCGATCATATTCCCGATAAGGGGGTTTTAATTATGAATCCACCTTATGACATTAAAATGGAGGCGAATATCCCCGAGCTCTACCGCGAAATTGGCAATACCCTAAAAAGACATTTTAGTGGTTATACCGCTTGGATTTTCACCGGTAGCGAAGAAGGAGTTAAGAGTATTGGCCTGAAAGCTAGTAAAAAATATCTGCTTAAAAATGGCAGTTTAGATGCTTGGTTGCTGCGATACGACCTGTACGACGGCACTAAAAAAGAACATAAAATTGAGAGCCATTAGAAAGCTTTCCTTTGCGCTATGCCTTATTTCGCTGAAGTAATAATTCCCAAAGCCCTCCCGCAAAACTATAGCTATAGTGTGCCCGAAGGGAGAGAAAATGAACTGCTTCCTGGGATGCGGGTAGTAGTTCCTTTGGGGAAGCGAAAACTTTATACGGGCGTATTAAAGCGCATCTTTTTTGCGGAAAGTTTGGAGTATAATACCAAGCCCATTTTAGGTAAAGAAGACGAATATCCTATCATTCTTAGTCAGCAGTTTCGCTTTTGGCAATGGATTGCGAATTACTATCTCTGCAGTGAAGGCGAAGTAATGACCGCCGCCATGCCCTCAGGCTTAAAGTTGGAAAGCGAAATGGTAGTTTTGCGCAATCCCGAAAAGGAACTTATTGACGATGAGCTCAATGATACCGAATACTTGGTGGTAGAAGCGCTACAAGTGCAAGCCAAACTAAGTATTAAAGACCTTACGGACATCACGGGCTTAAAAAATCCGCTTTATGTAATTAAAGAGCTTTTAAGTAAGCAGTATCTTTTTTTAGAAGAAGAATTAAAGGGAGGCTATACTCCCCGTAAAAAACGGATGGTTTCTCTTAGCGATGCCGTTAAAGCGGATAATATCAATGAGGCTTTCGAAGTTTTAGGTCGCAGTGAAAAGCAACGAGAACTCTTGCTTGGCTTTTTCCGGTATGCCGGGATAGGTCAAGCTATTGTGGCGGCTACCTTATTAAAAAAGACCGGTTCTAATGATGCTGCATTAAAGGGCTTAGAGAAAAAAGGCCTTGTAAATATCTACTACGAAGAGCAGAATATATTTGGTCCCCTACCTGATCTTGAACCTAACTTACCTGCCTTAAATCCCGCTCAAAATCAGGCTAAAAGTGAAATTAAACATGCCTGGACCAGTCATGATGTATGTCTATTGCACGGTGTTACTTCTTCGGGCAAAACCGAAGTTTACGCGCATCTGCTGGAAAGCGTTTTAAAGAAAAATAAGCAAGCCCTTTATTTAGTGCCCGAGATTGCATTAACCACCCAACTTATTCATCGTTTACGTCAGTATTTTGGTGATGCTGTAATGGTTTACCATTCTCGCTTTAGCGATAGAGAACGCGTGGAAAATTGGCTAGAGCTAGTGAAAAACCCCATGAAACCGCGCTTAATAGTAGGGGCACGCAGTAGTATATTTCTTCCTTTTAGCAATCTCGATTTAGTAATTGTAGATGAGGAGCACGAAAACAGTTTCAAGCAATACGACCCTGCACCACGTTATCATGCACGCGACTCGGCCATAGTTTTAGCGAGTATCCATAAGGCGAAAGTTTTGCTCGGTTCTGCCACTCCTTCCTTTGAATCTTATTTCAATTGCAAGCGCAATAAATACGTCTTGGTTAATTTAACCGAGCGCTATGGCAATATTGAAATGCCGGAAATTATCGCGGTGGACATGAAGGAAGAGCGCAAGCGCAAAAAACTCAAAGGCCATTTTTCCGAACGCTTAATCGCCGAAATTGAAGCCTGTATAAAGAGTAAAAAGCAGGTTATCCTTTTTCAAAATCGTCGAGGCTTTTCCACCTTTATTCAGTGTGAGAATTGTGCCCATGTAGTGCAGTGTAAAAACTGCGACATTAGCATGACCTATCACCGGAATCGCAATCATTTACGTTGCCATTATTGCGGCTATACGGCCGGAATCCCGCATCAATGTCCTGCCTGTAAAAGTCACCAAATAAAGTCATTAGGCTTTGGTACCGAAAAGTTAGAAGACGATTTAAGTTTAATGTTTCCCGAGCTAACGGTGCAACGCATGGACCTTGATACCACGCGTAAGAAGAAGGCCTACGAAAATATTATAGGGGCTTTTGAAGACGGAGAAACCGACATTCTCGTGGGCACACAAATGGTAACAAAAGGACTAGATTTTGCGAATGTAGGTTTAGTGGGAATAATGAATGCCGACACCCTCCTTTTTTTCCCAGACTTTCGGTCGCATGAAAAAGCCTTTCAAATGCTCGCTCAGGTTTCTGGTAGAGCAGGCCGAAAAGGAGAACGCGGTAGAGTGATTGTGCAAACTAGTGACCCAAGACACGATGTAATTATTAAGGTGCAACAAAATCGCTTTAAGTCTTTGTATGAGAAGGAAATTATAGAGCGTCGCGATTATAAATACCCACCTTTTAATCGTTTGTTGCGAATTACCGTGCGCCATCGCGAGCAAATTCACTTAGAGCAAAGGGCTAGTATTCTTGCCCAAATGTTAAAAGAAGTTTTTGGCAACCGCCTAATTGGCCCAGAATATCCTTTGGCCAATCGTTTACGGGGGCAATATCAAATGGAAATGCTTCTGAAGCTCGAAAATAGCATTGATCGGCCAAAAGCCAAAAAGCTATTAATGGAGCAAGTGACTAATTTTGAGAAGGAGTATCCCCAAAAACGTTTGCAAATTATTTTCGATGTAGATCCGCTTTAAGCAGAGGAGATATTAATCGCTTAGGCCTTTATTCTTGAGAATTCCCAAAACAATCATAGCCTGTGCAAGGGAATAGCTTAATATCACGGCCATCGAGACATAGACACTTTTGGCTCCGCCAAAAATATTGATTCCAATTAAAGCGTCTGAAATTATAAAAAGGCCTATTCCAAAAGCCGGCAAAGCGCCAAGGTTTGAGACTTCCGAGTTTAAGGTGGCAATTACTAAATGGATCATTATCACTAAAAAGTAAGCATAGATAAACAGCTCCAAGTTTTTAGGAATATTTACTAGATATAGAACTAAAGTGGCCAGAATAAGACAATAAAGCACGGCACTAAATATCTTGTAGCCATTGCTTTTTACAAAATGTAAGCGATGAAAAACTATGTAACCCACATGTGCGAGAGCGAAGCTACCCATTCCCGCTAAAAACATAGTTGTTCCTTCAAACATCAAAAGAACGTCGCCAAGCCAAGAAAAAAATATTGCGACAAACAAGTAGCCTTTCGCTTTGAGATCCGCTGTATTAATTTTGGAATACACAAAAATACCCAAAGAGGCCATTATTAAAGGCTTACTCAAAAAGTAGAGTGCGTCACTTTCTTGTCGATAAACTGCCGCAACTTGCAGAGCCACAATGGCCCCAAAAATCTTTAGAAAATCTTTTACCTGCAAAAGCTAATTATTTTTGGATTTGGTTTTTCTGGTAAATCGTATAAGCCTTAGCCATTTGCGCATTTAAATCTTTAATACGCGTCTGGTTTGAAGGGTGAGTTGATAAGAATTCCATTGGAGCTGAGCCACCCGATTGTGCCGCCATTCTCTCCCAAAATTTGGGCGCTTCGCGCGGATCATAGCCGGCCATAGCCATAAATACTAAGCCCATTTCATCGGCCTCACTTTCGTGGAGACGACTAAAAGGAAGCATTGCTCCATACTGCGCACCTAATCCATAAGCTGCCATATACAAACTTTGTGTTTCGGCCGGTTTATCTTGTAAGGCCACTTGCAAAGCCATACCGCCAAACTGTTGCACCAATCCTTGACTCATGCGTTCAGAACCATGCTTGGCGACGGCGTGTGCCACTTCATGCCCCATTACCACAGCTACCCCTACCTCATCTTGGCAAATACCCATGATGCCAGTAAAGAAAGCCACTTTTCCACCCGGCATACACCAGGCATTAGCTACGTTCTCTTCAATTAAGTTAAACTCCCAAGCAAACTCCTTAATCATGTCTGCATGCCCTTTTTGACGAAGATATTTTTCAACGGCCGCAGAAATTCTCGCTCCTACATCCTTAACCATTTTCGATTGGGCGGTCCCATTTACAATCTTCGACTGACCTAAAACCTGCTTATACTGATCAACGGCCATTGAGGACATTTGAGCACCCGGAATTAAACTAAGCTGTCTTCTTCCCGTAAGAGGAACTGTACTGCAAGAATAAATGGCTAAAACTAAAACTGTGGCTAATATCTTTTTCATGTAACAAATTTGAATCTGCAAAAGAAACCATTTGACAGCATATATTAAGCAATTAAGACAATATGACTTGTAAAAAATTTATTTCACGACATTATGACAACCAACTCCTCCTCTAAAGCCTTTTTTCTAGCCTTGGTATATAAGTTGACTATGGATAAATAAATTAATAAATATCAATATGAAAACTATAATTAGAAAACCTCAAATGAACAACATGAATCAATTATTCGACACCTTTTTTAGAGATGAACCTTTACATTGGTCACAGCAAATAAACCAATTTAAAAAAAATCCAGCTGTAAATATTAGTGAAAATGAAAATACGTTTTCATTAGAACTTTTAGTCCCTGGCTTTGAAAAGGATCAAATTAATATTGAGTTCGATAAAGGCCTAATAACTCTTAGTGCCGAGTTGGAAAACAAGGATAATGAGGCATCAACTGCTAAGTTCCACCGCAAAGAGTTTATCAAGCAAAGCTTTAAACGTAGCTTCCAATTTAAGGAGGGGCAAATCGACGAAGAAAATATTCAGGCCCGTTTCCATAATGGTATTCTACATTTAGAACTACCTAAGAAATCTCAAGTGGAAATCAATACCAAAAGACGTATTGAGATTGCTTAAAATCAATTAAAAACAAAACACCCCGTAAATTACGGGGTGTTTTTATTTATAAAATCATACACTTCTTTTTCGTCATAATCGTATACTCCTAAATAAAGAGTATCATCGTTATTAAAAATAATTAACAACTCCTTCTCATTATTTATTTCTTTAATTTCCGATAATTTAAAGCGATAATCGCTAGAAAAGCCTTGCACCGCTCTTCCTTCTTCAGTATTCACCACGAAAAAGGTTTGCATTTGCGCATAGAGAAGTGCTCCTAAAAGAATTAATCCTAAACCCAATTGCAGAAGCTTTAAGCCCTTTATTCTATAACCCTGCACATGCTCTTGTAATTCCTCGAGATAAAAACTCAAGCCATCTTTTTGCAAGCGCTCGTTAAAAAAAGGAGCCAGAACTGCGGCGCATAAAGCTGCGAAAAGCATAGCGGTTTGTATATAAGCCTGGGGCTTTACGCCATAATACAAACCCTCGAACTTCCCTGAAACGAAAATATCTTGATCTAAAAAATAGAGAGCGGCATAGCTGAGAAAGCTTATTAACACAAATAGAAGCGCCCAGATTAAAAAATAGCGCAGCCGAAACTTCCTTAAGGCAGCTTGCGACTCGAGTGAAATTTCTACCTCTAAATTTGATTTAGGAAATAGCAATTTCGTACCCTTTCTGAAAAACCAGAAAAGCAGTACCAAAAGTGCTAAATCTAAAAATAGTTTCATTCTGAAATGTAGGTATTAAAAACGCGCCAAATGGCATCCTCACCTAAACAAGGAGCCGTTAAATTAATCATTTCATTACTTACCGGATGGGCGAATGAAATCTTTCCGGCGTGTAAACTAATACTGGCATCGTGATTACTGCGCGGATAGCCATATTTTAGATCCCCTTTAATGGGATTTCCTTCTTTAGCCAACTGCGCCCTAATTTGGTGATGACGACCGGTTAAGAGATTCACTTCTGCGAGAAAATACTTCTGAGAAGCCGCCACTAATTGATAATCTAGCTGAGCTTTCTTAGCATTGCTACTTTCCGCTTTCACTACGAAGGATTTGTTTTTAGTGGCATCTTTCCGCAACCAATGCTCCAAACGTGTTAAGTCTTCGGGAGGCCTTTCCGCTAGCACCGCAAAATAACGCTTCTCTAAACTACGCGTTTCAAAAAGCTTATTCATACGAGTTAAGGCCTTGGAGGTTTTGGCGAAAATCACCATTCCCGAAGTGGGTCTATCTAAGCGATGCACCAAACCACAAAAAACATTGCCTGGTTTATTGTACTTGTCCCGAATATAATCACGTACCAATTCTAACAATGGCTTATCACCAGTAAAATCGCCCTGTACGAGCTCTCCTGCCAGTTTGTTGACCACAATCAAATGATTGTCTTCAAAAACAATCCTATCTTCTACTTTCAACACTAATATTGTTCCTGAGCATTAGGAAAATCACCGTCTTTCACATCCTGTGCATACTGACGAACAGCACCGGTAATTTCGGTATACATATCTAAATAGCGGCGTAAAAAGCGAGGATTAAACTCATGGGTCATTCCTAACATATCGTGTAAAACCAAAACTTGGCCATCCACATCTGCGCCAGCGCCAATACCAATAACGGGAATGCTTAAGCTCTCGGCCACACGTTTTGCTAGGTGAGCAGGTATTTTTTCTAAAACCAAGGCAAAACAACCTGCTACTTCTAAAGCTAAGGCATCAGCAATTAGCTTTTCGGCCTCCTCTTCCTCCTTCGCTCTAACAGTGTAAGTGCCAAATTTATAAATACTTTGGGGGGTTAAACCCAGATGGCCCATTACCGGGATTCCCGCCGTTAAAATACGCTGTATCGATTCTAAAATTTCAATACCCCCTTCTAATTTCACCGCATGTCCGCCACTTTCCTTCATTATTCTAATGGCAGAAACCAAGGCCTCTTTCGAGTTTCCTTGATAAGATCCAAAAGGCAAATCCACTACTACTAAAGCTCTGGTAACTGCTCGCACCACTGAGCTGGCATGATAAATCATTTCATTAAGAGTAATGGGTAAAGTGGTTTCATGACCCGCCATTACATTGGAAGCACTATCACCAACTAGGATTACATCAATTCCCGCTTGATCTATAATCCTCGCAAGGGTATAATCGTAGGCCGTTAACATGGAGATTTTTTCGCCTTTGCGCTTCATCTCTTGAACGGAATTGGTAGTAACTTTTTTAAAATCTGAGCTTGCTACTGACATAGTATATATTTCTGCGCACAAATTTATACTTTTGAGGCTTGCCTCGATGCAAACCCTAATAAGAACTCTGCCTACATGAAAAAAATACTTTTGGCCCTTACCGCAGTTGCTGCCTTAAACAGTTGCGATAATGAAGTAGATATTAATGCTGAATACCAAGACTTGAGTATTATCTACGGAATGCTCAATCCTAAACTCGATAGCAACTACGTGCGTGTGCAAAGAGGTTATTTAGGGACCGAGCCTGCCTCAAGCTCTGTTGGCCAGTCGGATTCATTATATTATGATACTGCAGATATTGAAGTTTACATAAGAGAATACACCAAAGATGCTACAACTTTTGACAAAGAAGCACCCTTAATATATGACAACTCCATTCCATTAGATTCAGGTTTATTTACAGGCGACGGCTATTATCTTTATCGAGTTCCCAGCGAAATGACTATTCGTAACGAAAAAGAATATGAAGTGGCTGTAATTCGTAAAGATGGCTCTGAAGCCAGTGCGAGAACCGGAATTGTAGGTGAAATCGTTATTGAAATTCCTCGCGCCACCGTAACGGCCAAAGTGTATAATGGCCTAATTCAGTTTAGGGTAAGACAAGATTTAACAGGTAACAATCCCGATGCAACGATTAAAATGACTGCTTATCAGCCATTAATCAAGTTTCATTATAAAGAGGTTAACCTTCTTACCAAAGTGGAAGAGTTTAAAACTACCACCATTACCCTACCTCTGGTTGAGTCGATATTTGATGACATCAATTTGACCTTTACCGGTAATGAACTAAACCAAGCCTTAGCCGAACGTTTAGAGAAAAACCCCAATATCATTCGTTTCTTCCGTTCTTTAGATGTAGAAATTTACGGAGCCTCGGAAGAGCTTATGACCTTTATTGAGTTGAATAAGCCGAGCACCGGCATTAACCAAAACCGCCCCGATTACAGCCAGGTTATAAATGGCAGTGGTATTCTAAGCTCCCGCACTTTTTCACGTCGCTTAGATGTAAGCTTGCAAACGCAACTGTATGATCGCTTAATCGTTAGTCAAACTACTTGTGATTTAAATTTTGCTCGCTTTGAAATGGGTAATATCAATGGTGACACATGTTGGTGCGTAAACAATGAAAAGATCTGTTTTTAGCCTGACAGTGCGACAATTTAACCGACAAAAAATTTAAACTTTCGAAAATCCTGACAATACTGTCAGGATTTTTTGTTCTAGACCAAGTGGCATACGGTTTGACTTTCCATGCACGAAATTGAACTTACTAACTAAAACTCATAATAGCCATGGGAAAAATCATTGGCATTGA